>JAZKDS010000178.1:0-5642 GCA_040387455.1 Bacteroidota bacterium | reverse complement strand
CTAATGATCTCTGAATCAACAGAGAAAGAATTTCTCGCTTCATCAGGTTTTCAAAACCATTTCCGTGAAGTGGAGCGTGACCGGCTTCAGGCTATTTTCAACTATACTTTTGATAATTACAGGCAAAAGATTGACCTTAATGAAATAGCAGGCGTTGCAAAAATGAGCCGTCCTGCTTTTTGCAAGTTTTTTAAATCAAGAACCGGCAAAACATACTCTACTTTTATAAATGAAATACGGATCGGTAATGCATGTCGCTTACTTATAGAAAATGTAATGAGTGTTAAGGAAATATGTTTTGAGGCAGGCTTTAATAATTTTACCAGTTTTCATCAGTCTTTTAAAATAATAACCGGTAAAACACCCCTACAGTATTTAAAGGCATATAATAAATAACTTAAGCCTATTCACCCCTAAAAGATAATATCCTTTAGTACTTCAATAATTTGACTTACTTTTTTAAATGATCTTTTACTTTAATTTGCAATACATCAAACGTTATAGTAATACAGATGCGCTATTTAAATACAAAATATAGCATCTTAAAGTTACTTTACATATTTAAGAAAATCAAGTTATGGATCATCATTCCCACAAAAGAAAAATAAGTGAAGTATATACTAAACAAAATTATACTTTGCCCTTTATACTGGTTACCAGTTTGTTTTTCTTTTGGGGATTTATACATAACCTCGACCCTATACTTATACCCCATCTTAAAAAAGTTTTTAACCTAAGCGACCTTGAAACGGCCTTTGTAGACTTTGCAGTATATATTGCCTACTTTGTTATGGCATTGCCTGCCGGTTATTTTATGCGCAGGTACGGTTATAAAAATGGCATAATTATAGGCTTGACACTTTTTGCTATAGGTTCATTTTTATTTATCCCGGCAGCTAAAACACAGCAATATGTGTTTTTTTTAGGAGCGCTTTTTGTTATTGCCTGCGGCCTTACGTTTCTGGAAACAGCAGCTAACCCTTATGTTACGGTATTAGGAAAGCCTGAAACCGCCACACAGCGCCTTAATTTCTCACAATCGTTTAACGGGCTTGCGGCTTTCTTAGCCCCGGTTATTGGTGGTGAGTTTATACTTTCGGATACGGGATATACCAAAGAGCAACTGGCTGCTATGCTGCCCCAAGATAAAAAAGCCTATATTTTGCAGGAAGCCGACAGCGTTAGGGGTCCTTATCTGGTGCTGGGCATCCTTATTTGCATCATGATTGTACTGGTAATTTTTACCCAACTACCCGATATTAAACACGAAGAAGAATCCAACGAGAGCGGCTCTATAATTAATGCCCTTAAGCACAGGCATCTTAAATGGGCTGTTATAGCACAGTTTTTTTATATTGGTGCACAGGTGTGTGTGCTGAGTTTCTTTATAAGTTTTGTAACCACTTCGGCAGGCATCAGCCAGTCAGACGCCAGCTGGTATGCGGGTGGTGCAGGTCTTGCCTTTATGGTGGGCAGGTTTGCAGGTACATTTATCATGCAGTTTCTGGCTCCTCATAAGTTACTCATGTTGTATGCCCTTATAAGTACTGGCCTATGTATAATAGCAATTTTTGGCAGCGGTATGGTTACCATTTATGCTCTTATAGGCATTGCTTTTTTTATGTCGGTTATGTTCCCCACCATATTCTCACTGGGCATTAGTGGGCTTGGGCAAAACACCAAGATAGGCTCATCACTTATAGTTATGAGCATTGTAGGCGGAGCATTATTGCCGTTGGGCCTGGGTTATATATCAGACCTCACCGGAAACATACAATACGGCTACATTGTACCGCTTTTATGCTTTGCAGTAGTATTTATCTATGCCTGGAAATTTTGGGCTCCCCTGCAAAAACAAACCACCGTTACACCTGAATTTTAAAGATCTTATCCTTAATATGAAGAATGTTGTTTTAAAAATTAATCCTGTAGATAATGTGCTCGTAGCATTGCAAGACATCCCTACAGGCACTACTGTTAACTATTTAGATATACCTTACACGGTTACCGAAGCCATACCAGCCAAGCATAAGTTCTTTATGCAGGATATGGCCACCGGAGATGAAATTTATATGTATGGTGTACTGGTAGGAAAAGTGCAGTATCCTGTAACCAAAGGGATGCGTATGAGTACCGATAACACCAAGCACGCCGCCGAGCCTTATGCCTATCGGGAAAGCAATTACACCTGGCAGGCTCCGGATATTTCTAAATTTAAAGATCGCACCTTTAAGGGCTATCACCGCAGCAATGGACAGGTGGGCACAGCCAACTACTGGTTGTTTATCCCTACCGTGTTTTGCGAAAACCGCAACCTTGATATTATTAAAGAATCGCTGTATGCCGAATTGGGATATGCAGTAGATGACAAATATAAATCGTTTACCCACAAACTGGTTGAGGCTTACAACAACGGCCAGGACATAAACAATATAGACTTGAGCCCTTTACCTGACCTGGCAAAAAACCGCATCTTTAAAAACATAGACGGCATTAAATTCCTGAACCATCAGGGCGGCTGCGGCGGCACCAGGCAGGATTCTGAAGTGCTAAGCAGACTACTTATTGCGTATGCTAACCACCCTAATGTGTCGGGTGTAACGGTATTAAGCCTTGGTTGCCAGCACCTGCAGGCAGATACATTTAAAACCGACCTATTGGCACGCCATCCTGATTTTGATAAGCCGTTGTATATTTTTGAGCAACAAAAATCGGTCAGTGAAGAACAACTGATACAAAATGCCATAAGGCAAACTTTTAGTGGCCTTATTGAAGTAAATAAATTTGAACGTATGGATGCCCCGCTAAGCAAGCTTACCGTGGGCGTAAAGTGTGGGGGCAGCGACGGCTTTAGCGGCATATCGGCTAACCCGGCGGTGGGCCACTGTGCCGACCTGCTGGTAGGGCTTGGTGCCAAGGTGCTACTTGCCGAATTCCCGGAACTATGCGGTGTGGAGCAGGAAATGATAGACCGATCTGTTAGCAGGCCCGTAGCTGAAAAATTTATAAAATTAATGACCGATTATGATGCTATGGCACACCGAGACGGTTCCGGTTTCTTCATGAACCCATCGCCAGGCAACATTAAAGATGGCCTGATAACCGATGCCATTAAAAGCGCCGGAGCGGCAAGAAAAGCTGGTTCATCGCCGGTGGTAGATGTACTTAACTACACCGAGCCCGCCACTAAGGCTGGCCTGAGCCTGGTTTGTACCCCAGGTAACGATGTAGAGGCCACTACCGGAAAGGCAGCAGCAGGCGCAACGCTAATATTGTTTACCACCGGGCTGGGCACCCCTACGGGCAACCCTGTATGCCCAACTATTAAAGTAGCTACAAACACAGCTTTAGCTAAGCGTATGGCAGACATTATAGACATTGATACAGGCCCTGTAATAAGCGGCGAAAAGACAATAGAACAAATGGGAGAAGACATACTGGAATACTGCATACGCGCCGCCGGCGGTATTGAAATACCCAAGGCCGTACAACTCAATCAGGACGATTTTATTCCATGGAAAAGGGGAGTCAGTTTATAAGCTCCTTACTATCCATACAAACAAAACAAATGGGCAACCCCAAAACTTTATAACATTCAACTTTTAAACTAAAGAGATGTTTTCACTAAAAAATAAAAAAGCAATAGTAACCGGTGGTGGCAGTGGCATAGGCCAGGCTATAGCCGTATTATTGGCAAAACAGGGTGCTGTGGTACATATTTTTGAAATAAGCTCTGAAAACGCCGCCGCTACCGTTTCGCAAATTGAAGAAAACGGCGGTACTGCCGTTGTGCATACCGTTGATGTATCTGACCAAAAAGCAGTCTTAAACGAATTTGAGGCTATTGGCGCGCTTAACATACTGGTTAATAATGCGGGTATTGCCCACATAGGCAAAGCCGATACTACACCCGAAGACGATTTTGACCGGGTAATGCGCGTTAACGTTAAGGGTGTTTACAACTGCCTGTTTGCCGCTATTCCGCAATTGCGCAAGGCAAACGGCGGGGTTATAATCAACATGGCATCAATAGCAGCACTTGTGGGCCTTCCTGACAGGTTTGCATACAGCACAGCCAAAGGCGCAGTAAAAGCTATGACTATGAGCGTGGCTAAAGATTACATAAACGAAGGCATACGATGCAACTCCATTTCACCGGCAAGGGTACACACACCTTTTGTGGATGGTTTCTTGCAGAAAAATTATCCCGATAATATTGAGGTGATGTTTGATAAACTCTCTAAAACGCAGCCCATTGGCCGCATGGCAAAACCTGAGGAAATAGCCGGGCTGGCACTCTACCTGTGTAGCGATGAGGCATCGTTTATTACAGGTGTAGACTACCCTATAGACGGTGGATTTACAACCCTAAACAATTAAAAGACACTATGAAACTAATTAGATACGGAGCTCCCGGGCAGGAAAAACCTGGTGTTATTATAAACGAAAAGCGTTACGATGTATCGCACCTTTTAGCCGATTATAACGAAGCGTTCTTTAGCGGAGACGCCATTGAACAGCTTAAAGAGGAAATTGAAAAAGGCGGTTTACCCGAAGTATCCGAGAGCGAAAGACTAGGTGCCCCGCTGGCAAGGCCGTCTAAGTTGGTATGCGTAGGCCTTAACTATAAAGACCACGCGGCAGAAACCAATGCGCCCATACCCGTTGAGCCAATACTGTTTTTTAAATCCACTACCGCTATTGTGGGTCCGGATGATGATGTTATCATCCCAAAAAATAGTACCAAGACCGACTGGGAAGTAGAGCTGGCTATTGTTATTGGAAAAAAGGCAAGCTATGTGGAAGAGGCCGATGCGTTAAACCATATTGCTGGGTATGTTTTGCATAATGACTACAGCGAACGCGCATTTCAGATAGAGCGCAACGGCCAGTGGGTAAAAGGCAAAAGCTGCGATACCTTTGCGCCGCTTGGCCCTTGGATTGCCACACCCGATGAAATTGCCGATGTGCACAACCTGCGTCTGTGGCTTACCGTAAATGGAAAAACCGTACAGGACGGCAATACGGCCAATCTTATTTTTAACATACCGTTTATAGTGAGTTATATAAGCCAGTTCATGACGCTGCTTCCGGGCGATGTAATTACTACCGGCACCCCTGCGGGTGTAGGCCTGGGCATGAAGCCGGAACCTTGGTATCTTAAACCGGGCGATGTAGTAGAACTGGGCATAGACCTACTGGGCAGCAGCAAACAAAACGTAAAAGCTTTTCAATAATGACTATAGACTCCCATGTGCATTTCTGGAACTATGAACCGGTAAAAGATGCCTGGATAACCGATGATATGCGGGTTATTCAACGTGATTTTTTACCCGCCGATGCACAGGCCGTTTTTACCGATAATAATGTAGGTGGCTGTGTGGCAATACAGGCAGACCAAAGCGATGCCGAAACGGTATTTCTCTTACAGCTTGCTGAGAAAAACCCTTTTATTAAAGGCGTTGTAGGCTGGATAGACTTACTGGATGCAGAACTGGAATTCAGGCTGGGAATCTATAAAAATTTGCCAAAGCTAAAAGGCTTCCGACACGTGGCCCAAGGCGAACCGGATGGTTTTTTGATAAAAAAAGAAATACTGAAAGGGATTAAAGAACTTGGCAAATTAGGTTTTACCTACGATA
>JAZKDS010000177.1:4080-15485 GCA_040387455.1 Bacteroidota bacterium | reverse complement strand
GAAGAGCTGAGTCTTATAGCGCCGGGCATGGGTAAAAGGTGGGTGACTGATATTATTGCCGAGAACAATCCTGATGATGAAAGTTATTACCCGCACATGAATGGCCAGTTTGTGTTTAAAAATGCCGTGCAACGCTTTGCTGAAGTAGTTATGGAAGGCCTGAACGCCAATAACTTACAGGTAAGCGATATCGATATGCTGATACCTCATCAGGCCAACCTGCGCATAAGCCAGTACATACAGCACAAGTTTAAGCTGACTGACAACCAGATATTTAACAACATAATGAAGTATGGTAACACCACAGCGGCATCGATACCTATAGCATTGACCGAAGCGTGGGAGCTGGGTAAAATTAAAGAGGGCGATACCGTGGTACTGGCTGCTTTTGGTAGTGGGTTTACCTGGGCGAGCGCCATCATAAAATGGTAGCATATTTTTAATAAAAAGCCGTATTTAATGAATTTTCGGCAAAACTGTTAAATGCATTAAATTCTTACAAATTAGTGCTCAAAAGTGCTTAATATTTCACTTTCGGAGTTCATTTCGGATCAAATAGCCCAGTAAATACGTTGGGCTATTTTTTTTGTAAATTGCATAGCGTATCCGTCCCGTTATTGCGAGGAGGAACGACGAAGCAATCTCATAAAGTAATGAACAATTGTCGCTATACAATATTTTAGATCTCGTTATTCAAAATGAACTTCAAACGTATGCTACCCATTATACCGCTCATAGCTCTTGCCATTTTGGCAGGCTACTATTTTTATACCCCGGCAAAACTTCCGGCAGGTACCGTTATAGATAAGTTAGTGGTGTATAAAGCCAAAAGAAAGATGGAGGCCTGGTCTAACGGCCGCCTTATAAAAACGTATACCATTGCCCTGGGCAAAAACCCGGTAGGCCATAAAGAGTATGAAGGTGACTTCCGCACACCCGAAGGTGTCTATACCATCAATGCGCGCAACGCTAACAGTGCCTATCATAAAAATCTTGGGGTGTCTTATCCTAACACAGCCGACGTGGCTCATGCCGCAACACTGCGCAAACCACCCGGTGGCGATATAAAAATACACGGCCTGCGCAACGGCCGCAGCTACATAGGTAAATTTCACTGTTGGAAAGACTGGACACACGGCTGTATTGCCGTTACCAATTCAGAGATGGATGAATTATTTATGGCTGTAAAAGAAAATGCAGTAATTGACATAAGGCCATAAACCTCATTGTAGTTCCGGGTTTACTGTAGAGACGCATTGCATGCGTCTCACGCAACGTAATTACCTAGAGGCACGACGAAGTAATCTCACAAGAATATAATCTTGAGTGAAGCTATTCCCCTCCTCCGGAGGGGTGCCGGTAGGGCGGGGTGGTTAATTGTGCTTTAAAGCAACATCTTCAAGGTGTATTACCTCCTGTCATCTCTCCTAAAATCATCCCTTCCTTTAAAGCCACCCGGCCTAAAAGGCTTTTTATCGCCGTCAGCGCTTCCGGGTCTTTCATTTCTTGTTGGCCTTCCGGTATCCCTGTTGCCTTGTCCGCTTGCCGTGTTCCTGTCGGTGCGGTCGCCTCTTGGGGTTATGGCACCAGGTTTGGGCAGGCTGGCCTCTTCGGTTTTGCTGCTCGGTTCAATTAAAGAATTCAGTTCGGTAATTTCGGCGGCGGTAAGGTCGCGGTAACGGCCCACGGGCACATCCAGCGATATGTTGATGATGCGCGTGCGCTTTAGCGCCACAACCTCATAGTCCAGGTATTCGCACATACGCCTTATCTGGCGGTTAAGCCCCTGTGTAAGTATAATTTTAAAAACGTATTTACTAATCTGCTCCACATGGCATTTGCGGGTTACGGTGTCAAGTATGGGTATGCCACTGCCCATACGCTGTATAAAGCGGTCGGTTATGGGGCGGTTAACGGTAACAATATATTCTTTTTCGTGGTTGTTGCGTGCACGGAGGATCTTGTTTACAATATCACCGTCATCGGTCATAAAAATAAGCCCCTCACTGGCCTTGTCCAGCCTCCCTATCGGGAAGATACGTTTGGGGTAGTTTATGTAGTCAACAATATTGTCCTGCACATCAAGGTTAGTGGTGCACTCAATGCCTACAGGTTTATTAAAGGCCAGGTACACATTTTTATCCTTCTTCTCGGTTATCAGCCTGCCGTCTATGCGCACCTCGTCATTGAGGGTAACCTTAGTACCCATCTCTGGCACAATGCCATTAATAGTAACACGGCCCTCTTCAATCAGGCGGTCAGCCTCGCGGCGAGAGCAATATCCGGTTTCGGCAATAAACTTGTTTAGGCGCTTCAATTCTTCCATGGGGCAAAAATACGTAAAATGGCTGATATTTAATCATAACAGTCATTTACCACGCTCTCGTTAAAGAAAATTAATAGATATAAAGGCGCCGATAAAAACTATAGCAATAATAACTAACATGTTGCGTACGGTATTTTTCCTGCCAAGTTCTATGTCCAATTCTGTTCGCCCGAACCGTATAAAAATCCACCACGAAATACCACCTATATCTGTCAAAAACCTAACCCACATTGTATTGCTGTTTTTTATTGCGCTGTAAAAATATACAAAATGCCCCATATTTTAATAGGAGCTGTAATCTAAGCGCTTATATGCCATCGCAGCACCTGCCATTGCCTATATCTGCCTCCTGCGTCGGCAGGATACCGGCGCTGTCAGGGCTAAGGGCTGTCGGAATTTCCATGTGTTGAGCATTCCTCCTTTGGCGGGGTACCCGTAGGGCGGGGTGGCTTATGCTATAAAACCGAACTTAATACTCCTTTCCCGTCAGGCAATCAATTTCCATAAAAAAAATCACTTTACAGGGTAGGGTATACGTCTTATAAACTGTTTAGCATATATCATCATGAAAAAATTAATGAACAGGTACATTACAGGGCTTTTTTTAGTGTTATTGGCAACGGCCGGCATAATGGTTTCTTGCCAGGAAAGTTCGGCGGTAGAAGACACTTCGGGCGCATTAAGCCCGGCCAGCACACTTACTAACCTGCTGGGTATTATAGCGGTAAACCCTACGGGGTTAGATAACCCGGTAGACAGTGTTGCTTGTTTTAATGTAAAGCTGCCGGTACAGGTAATAGTAAACGGACAAGAGATAAACGTACAAAGTGAGGCGGATTATGCCACGGTTGAAGCCGCATATAACCAAAGCAGTACCGATGCCGATATACTGAACTATGTATACCCTGTAACCATTATATACCCTGATTATAGCCAGATGGTAGTGGGAAGCGTAAACCAGTTTAACCAACTTAAAAACGCGTGCAATACGGCTATAGATTATGTAAACAACGGCTGTGTGGCTATTAACTATCCCATAACCCTGTTTGCTTACAACAGCAGTTTCCAGGTAGAAAACACCTATGATATAGGTGATAACGAAGAACTGTATGCTTTTTTACTGGGGCTTGAAGCCGACGAATATTATTCGCTTAGCTACCCCATATCGTTTACCGCAAACGGCCAAACCATAGTGGTTAACAGCAATGCCGATTTTGAGGCAGCTGCACAAACAGCGCTTGCGGCCTGCGATATTGTGGTGCCTAACCCATCAGGTTGTGATAACCCTGGAGTGCTTACAGACGACCTTGTTGTATACATGACGTTTAGCAACAGCCTGGCCGACCTTAAAGGTGCCTACACTACCGCTACCGACAGCACTTTTGTAACCGACAGGAGTGGTAATGCAAACTGCGCACTGGCCTTTAACGGCAGCCAGCAGGTACAAATAACAAGCAATGCTACAAACAGTATTGCACAGGGCGATACGTTTAGTGTAAGCCTTTGGTTTAAGATGCAAAATACCGAAATGGGCGATTATGAGCACCTGTTCCGCAAAGGGCTGCAAGGCCAGGCAGGTTTTAATATTTCGGTTTACGATATGAATACACCGCTGTTTGGTGTGCCATCGGCCCAGGTGTGGGATAACAACTGGAACCAGGACAACACCTTGTGGAACGATACCACAAACTGGCACCACCTGGTTATAACCTATGATGCTAACAGCACCGCCAGGATATACCGCGATGGAGTATTGCAAAATACAGAGAACTTTAACGCCACCATAGGCGCTACCGCCCTGGACTATTATTTAGGGCAAAATTTTACAGGCTTTTTAGATGATCTTAGGGTGTACAAAAAAGCGCTTACCGATGCCGAAGTGCAAACCCTCTTTGGGCTCGAAGGCGACTGTAATACATGTTTAGAATAGTTGTGTTTTTTTAAATATTCAAGTTTTTTTCCCAATTGACCGGCCTTTTCCCAGGCCGGTTTTTTTGTAGCTTTTTTCTTTAAAAAAAATCATAAAAATTGTTCGTTTTACTTAGGGTTTACTGGGGTTTAGCTGTTATATATAAAAATTAAAACCTATAGTATTATGAAAAAGAATTTAAGGATTGTTATGTGCCTTGCGGCATTTTCGGCAGCTGTTTTAGTATCGTGTAACGATGATAATGATGCACCTGTACAGGCCAGTTGCCTTACCGGTAACCTTCAGGATGGGCTTGTGGCTGCTTACACTTTTGGGGCGGGTAGCCTTACCGATGCTGTGGGCAGTGCTGATTTAACCCTTTCGGGAGGCGTACAGCTGGGTGCCGACAGAGATGGAAACACAACATGTGCCTATGCGTTTGACGGAGCACAAACCTCTTACCTTAGTACGCAGGCTGTAGCATCGTTAGATGCGTTGCAAGAATTCTCAGTATCCTTTTGGTACAAGCCAGAAACCGGAAACGGGCAAAATTATCAAACACTTGTAAGCACACAGTCGGGGTTGCAATATCCTAATGCCGGCGATTACTGGTCTATAGGGTTGTATGACTGCCTTAGGGCAACCTTTTCGGCCGAAGCCAACGTTTGGGATAACCTGGTTACCGTTCCCTTTACTTCTTGCGAAGATGAGGTAGCGGCACGTGTAGCAGTATGGCATTATCTTACCGCAACATATAGCCTGGCCGATGGCGAAATAAAACTATACCATAATGGTGTATTGCAGGAAACTGATGAACTGATTGCAAATGCTTCGCCCGATGCCATTGGCGCATTGATTATTGGTAAAGGCTTTAAAGGCACTATTGATGATGTGGCTATTTACAGCAAAGTGCTTACCCAGGCCGATATTAATGCCCTGTTTGCTCTTGATGCCTGTTGCCAGTAAAAAAAAAATATTTTTTTTTGCAACCCCAACGCAACCTTTTAAATATGAGGCAGACTATGTAATATAAAGCAGCTGCAACAAGCTGCCCCTGAGATTAAAATAGTTGTGTTTTTTTAAATATTCAAGTTTTTTTCCGAATAAACCGGCCTGCCAGCCGGTTTTTTTCATTTTATAAAGTCACCCCCTGCAAATTCTCAATGAGAGCCGTCGAATTCTAAATAAAGTGTTAAAGTTATTATGTAATGGCTACCTTTGGTTAAGGTTGTTTAATACAGGTTTTTAAATGTACCTCCATAAAATAAAAGCTTTGCATAATAAGGTGTAAAATAGTGTGTTTTTTAAGCTTTTATTATAGTACCGGCTCAAATGGGCCGGTATTTTTATTTATTCATATTAATGCTACTACACTGTGTTAAAATGCTATGATATGTGTAGGGTAAAGTGTAAATTGGCTGTTATATAGATAGGTGGGTAAGGGTCATAAAATATCAAGACACTATTTTAAACCTAAACCTCATTTCATAGTATATATTTAGGTAATGAAAATCAGCCGGGGACGGCTGATTTTTTTATGCTATGGCTACGGCTTCCGTTAGGCACTTGCGTTATATTAGGCAATTTGGATGGCGCAAAAATATTAAAACAGGGCTTTATAGTCCTTTTTTTATTTATACCCTCTAACTTCAAAATCAAATTATTAAATTTGCACCTCTATAAAAGATACCACGATGTTTGATAATTTAAGTGATAAGTTAGATAAGGCGTTCCATATACTAAAAGGACACGGCAAAATTACCGATGTAAATGTAGCCGATACCCTTAAAGAAGTGCGCCGTGCACTACTTGATGCCGACGTTAACTTTAAGATAGCCAAAGACTTTACTACCCGCGTGCGCGATAAGGCCCTGGGCCAAAACGTACTTACCTCTTTACAGCCGGGCCAGCTTATGGTTAAGCTTGTAAAAGATGAACTGGTAGAACTTATGGGTGGCGAGGCTGCGGGCATAAACCTTAGCGGCAATCCGTCCATAATACTTATGAGTGGCCTTCAGGGTAGTGGTAAAACCACATTCTCTGGTAAACTGGCCAATTATCTTAAAACAAAGAAGAATAAAAAGCCGCTACTTGTAGCGTGTGATATATACCGCCCGGCAGCAATCAACCAGCTGCATGTGGTGGGGGGCCAGGTAGGCGTAGAGGTATACAGTGAAGAAGGTAACCGCAACCCGGTAGAAATTGCCCTAAATGCTATTAAGCATGCTAAGGCCAATGGCTTTAATGTGGTTATTGTAGATACCGCCGGCCGCCTTGCGGTAGACGAGGAGATGATGAACGAGATTGCTAACGTTCATAAAGCCATAGAACCTAACGAAACCCTGTTTGTGGTAGATGCCATGACGGGTCAGGATGCCGTTAATACCGCTAAGGCGTTTAACGACAGGCTTAACTTTGATGGTGTTATACTTACCAAGTTAGATGGCGATACCCGTGGTGGTGCGGCCATTACTATTAAATCGGTAGTAAACAAGCCCATTAAATTTATAGGTACCGGCGAAAAGATGGAAGCTATTGATGTGTTCTATCCGGAACGTATGGCCGAACGTATACTGGGTATGGGAGACGTGGTGTCGCTGGTAGAGCGTGCACAGGAGCAGTATGACGAAGAAGAGGCACGCAAGCTACAAAAGAAGATTGCCAAGAACGAATTTGGTTTTGACGACTTTTTGAGCCAGATACAGCAGGTTAAAAAAATGGGTAACATGAAAGACCTTGTAGGCATGATACCCGGCGCAGGCAAGGCACTTAAAGATGTAGAGATAGAAGATGATGCCTTTAAGCACATCGAAGCCATAATACACAGTATGACCCCGGCAGAACGTACCAAGCCCGCCATACTTGATATGAAACGCAAAAACAGGATAGCCCGTGGTAGCGGTACCACAATACAGCAGGTAAACCAGCTGCTAAAGCAGTTTGACCAAATGAGCAAAATGATGAAGATGATGCAGGGTGGTGCCGGTAAAAACCTAATGCGCATGATGGGCGGCATGAAAGGCATGCAGGGATAAATAAGTTTTAAAGTTTAATGTTTAAAAGTTCAAATGTTTACTACATAGAACTTTTAAACATTATTTTTTATATACAATACATAACTAACTACGGGTTTAAAGTGTTACACAACTTTCTAACTTTAAACTTTTAAACTTTAAACTGAACAAATGCAACTACTCGACGGAAAAAAGATCTCGGGCGATATCAAAAATGAAATTGCTGAGGTTGTAAAGAAAATGAAAGCTAATAACGAAAAGGTGCCTCACCTGGCTGCTGTTATTGTAGGTAATGATGGCGCAAGCCTTACCTATGTGGGCAGCAAAGTAAAAGCCTGCGAACTGGTAGGCTTTGAAAGCACCCTTATAAAACTGCCCAGCACAATCAGCGAGCTGGAGCTGCTTAAAAAAATTGAAGAGCTTAACCAGGACGATAACATAGACGGGTTTATAGTACAGCTGCCATTGCCTAAGCAAATAGACGATCAAAAGGTGCTTATGGCTATCGATCCAAGTAAGGATGTAGATGGTTTTCACCCTGAGAACTTTGGCAAAATGGCGCTGGATATGACTACGTTTATACCGGCTACGCCATTTGGTATACTTGAATTGCTTGAGCGTTATAATGTAGAAACAGCAGGTAAGCATACGGTTGTTATTGGCCGCAGCCACATTGTGGGCCGCCCCATGAGCATCCTTATGGGCCGTAAAGGCTTTCCGGGCAACAGTACTGTTACCCTTACGCACAGTCACACTAAAAACATTGCACAGATAACCACACAGGCCGATATTATTATTACAGCACTGGGGGTACCAAATTACCTGAAAGCCGAAATGGTTAAAGATGATGTGGTAATTGTAGATGTGGGTATTACCCGTGTACCGGACGAGACTAACGAAAAAGGCTACCGCATTACCGGTGACGTTGACTTTGAAAACGTAAGCAAAAAAGCCAGCTTTATTACCCCGGTTCCGGGTGGTGTAGGGCCCATGACTATTGCCATGCTGCTTAAAAACACGCTACTGGCAAGGGAAATGAGAAAGGCTTTAAAATAAGATATTAAAAATCATATATATAAATCCTGAATGCATTACGCAGTCAGGATTTTTTTTGATTATGAGTGAAGCTTTTCCTCTCTTGAAAGGGGTTAGGGGGGTGTTTTATTTGTCGAAAAAAAATCCCTAACAAATACACTTCGTCATTTCATCATCCGTAAAATATTATTACTGCGGAAACAAAACATAGGTCATATCAGCATCTAAATGTTCCCACCTTATTTTTAAAGTATCTTTTGTAAGTAGCGTAATAGTGCCCTTTTCAGTCATATCATCATAGTAAACCGTTAGCTTGTTTCCCTCAAGTGTATACGGCCTGTCGCCATCCCCGTCATAATCTGCCAAATAAAAGCTTTTTGCCGAAATTTCAAAATCGGCATTTGGTCCATTGGGGTCTAATGTCCAAATCTTAAAAAGCAGGTTGGTGTCGAGCGTTGTGTTTATGGTACTCTTTGCCGGGCGCTTAATCTCTATCTCAGTGTTATCAGTAGGGTCAACCGTTGGCATAGATTTGTGGTTCTTGCCCTGTGGTTCGTTATAATCGTGATTAACCGTATCTTTTACGGCAGGGGCTGTGGCACGTTGCTTTAAATCTCCCTTACAGGAAAACAAAATAAGTAGTAGTATAAGGGCTGGTTTCATGGTGAACTGATTGTATGCTAATATACCAAAAAGCTTTGTGTATAAACAAAAAAATCCCGGCTTACACCGGGACCTTCATTATTAAAAAACACTCACTATTGCCTAATAACTTTTATAGTTTTAGAAGCTCCGCCGGCATAAGCCGTAAGCATATAAATGCCTTCAGGTAGCTTTTCTATATTAATTTGTGCCTCGGTACTGTTTATGGCTACGTTAAGCAGTTGCTGCCCGGCCATGTTGTACAGTACAGCGCTGTCTATAGCAGTATTGTTTTTAATGCTAAAGCTTGTTTTAGCAGGGTTAGGATATACCGCCAGGCTGCTAAAAGCCACATCGGTAATGCCTACAAGGTCTTCTGTTGTAAAGGTAACCGGCTCGCTCCATTCGCCCATTAAAGGGCCGCAAAAGCTTTTTACAAAAAAATAATAGGTAGTGCCGGGCTCAAGGCCTGTTAGTGTTACAGTAGGGGTTGTAGCCATGGCAAAATCTGTAGGCGGTGTGCTGGTAGTGCTGTAGGCATAAAAGAAACCCTGAGTAATACTTTCTGACGGTGCAGTCCAGGTTAGGGTAGCGCCTGTAGTAGTAACGCTGCCTTCTGTAACTAAAATGGATGTAGGCACGTTGCACGTCCATTCTTCTACCTTAATATCATCTATAAAAAGGCTACCCTGAGATGCGGCGCTGTGCGCTTTAAAGGCAAGATAGTAAATGCCTGTAGTAGCCATTGTTATAGGGTTTGCATATACAAATGCAGTAGTTGTGCCGCCTGTAACCGCCTGCTCAATAAAAGGGGTTTGCACAGATGCTATGCCCGGGCCTGTTGCCAGTGCTACCGAAAGGTTTTCAGTGCCGGTACCGCCATTGCCATAGGTATATGATATTTTGTAATAAGTGCCGGCTTCAAGCTCAATACCTTTAGTAAAAAACCAGGTATCTGCAGCTGTATCTGCAGCCGTATAGCTTAGGGCATTGCCGGTAAAGCCTGTACCCGGGGTAGCTGTGGTTTGCCAGTTGTTGCCGGTTTCGCCTGCAACGGCTATAGTGCATTCGGGTAGCGCAGGTGCGGTTACTGTTTCAAAATCAAGAAGGTAAGGCACGGTAGCAAAAGTGTCGCACACCGGTGTGGTAAAAGTAACCCCGGTTGTCCAGTCGCTCCATGTACCGCTGCAAAATGAGCGTACATAAACCGTATAGGTTGCAGCTGCCGTAAGCGGAAAATAAGTAGGCGCCGTAGTAACCGTAACTGTTGGGCCGGGTTGTGCAGCGGCCGTTCCTGCCTGAACAGATATCTGGTAAAACTGTACCGGAGCACCTGTAGTAACGGCATTCCAGGATAATGTTGCGGCAGTGGTGGTAATGCCGGTAACAATGAGGTTAGTAGGTAAATCACACGTCCAGATGTCAATAGTTATGTCGTCAACAAATAACTTTCCCTGAGATGCATCAGAAAACGCATTAAATCCAAAGTAGTATGTACCTGTTTCGGTAACATTAAAAGGGCCTGCAACAGCTACGGTGGCTGTGGCGCTGTTAACGGTTTCATAAGTAGCAATGGTAGTAGTCATGGCGGTTGCAGTAGCAGTGGCACCATAAGCTACTTTTAGCTTCTCTGTAGTTGTGGTGCTGTTGTTGCCATATTTGTACGTTATTTTATAAGCCGTACCTGCGGTTAATGTTATGCCCTGTGTATAAAACCATGAGCCTGCCGCCTGGCTGTTGCCGGTATACTGCAGGGTTTTGTTTTCAAACCCACTGCCCGGGTTATTGGCAATAGCCCAGTTATTGTCTGTACTGCTGCTTGCTGTTGTGCAGCCCGGTAATGCTGGTGGAACAGCCGTTTCAAAATCTAACGAGTACGGAGGTGCAACAGCGGTGCAGTCCTGAGCACTTGCCCCATAACAGGCTAACAAAAATGTGGTTGATAGTAATAACTTTTTCATAGTAGCAATTGTATGTTAATTAATGGTTGCTAATATAAAAAGTTAAATAACAGATAGTTAGGTTTTGTTAAATATCACAAAATTTTTATAAAATGTAAATCTATTATCACATAAAACGAAATAGTTGTTTACAATTTAACAGTTTCAATGTCTGTTATATCAAAAACTAATGGTGGATATAATCTTACATAAATAGAAGTTATAGTTAAAATGACTATATGTTATTGAAAAAATGCTTCCAAACTCTAATTTGTGATGAAAGTTTATAATAATGAGCTCAATAGGATAATTAAAAGCACATAAACGGGTGTAGGTTATAAATACATTGAAACAAATATAAATTTGTAACAAAACCTTGTTTTTGCATAGCAAACCTCACAACCTAAAGATAGATGCCTAAATAAAAAAATCACGTATCTTTGCAGCCTAAAGTTTTATGTATGGAAACCGTACTGGATGCTACAAGGCCTGTTGCTGCTAACGGCCTGCTGACACAAAAACCTAAATGGCTGAGGGTA
>JAZKDS010000177.1:0-4070 GCA_040387455.1 Bacteroidota bacterium | reverse complement strand
AGTTGCCCTAACATGGGCGAATGCTGGGGCGAGGGTACCGCTACGTTTATGATTTTAGGAAATGTTTGCACGCGTTCGTGCGGCTTTTGCGGTGTAAAAACCGGCAGGCCCGAAACGGTAGACTGGGATGAGCCCGAAAAAGTGGCTCGTTCTATAAAAATCATGAATATTAAGCATGCCGTTATTACCAGTGTAGACCGTGATGACCTTAAAGATATGGGGTCTATTATATGGGGCGAAACCGTTAAGGCCATCCGCAGGATGAACCCTAATACTACGCTTGAAACCCTTATTCCTGACTTTCAGGGAGTAGAGCGCATCATCGACCGTATTGTGGCTGTATCGCCAGAGGTGGTATCTCACAACATGGAAACGGTAAAGCGTTTAACAAGGGAGGTGCGCATACAGGCAAAATATGAGCGCAGCCTTGAGGTGCTTCGTTACCTTAAAGCCAGCGGGATTAACCGTACAAAATCGGGCATTATGCTTGGTTTAGGTGAAACCGAAGCTGAGGTGCTGCAAACAATGGCCGACCTGCGCGATGTTAACCTTGACGTGCTTACTATAGGCCAGTACCTGCAACCGAGTAAAAAACACCTGCCGGTTAAAGAGTTTATAACGCCTGACCAGTTTAAAAAATACGAAGAAATAGGCCTTGAAATGGGCTTCCGCCATGTAGAGAGCGGCGCGCTGGTGCGTTCATCTTACAAAGCGCAGAAGCATATTTTATAGTTGAGGGTTGCGAGTTTAGAGTTGTTTGAAAGTTCAGTATGTTCCATTCCGAACGGAGCGCAGCGTAGTTTAGGAATTTTATCCTCTGGAACGCATTTTTGACGCCGTATAACCTGAAACAGGATGTTTTTACAGAGCGCAGGATTCATAACCCTGAGCTCACGGGTTCAACTCCCGTCTTCGCAACAGTTCATACACTAATTTTATTCGGATACAATTGTATTCATAAGATGAAAAAAACAAAAATAGCCATTAACGGTTTTGGGCGCATAGGCCGCAACCTGTTCAGGCTCCTGATAAACCACCCCGCTATAGAGGTGGCTGCCATAAACGATATTGCCGATGCCCACACTATGGCGCACCTGGTAAAGTATGACAGTATACACGGCATACTTCCGTTTGAAGTATCGCATACCGAAGACTCAATTATTATAGACGGCAAACCATACCCTTTTATCCGCCAGAAAAATGTAGCTGATATCAACTGGGGGCAATACAATATTGATATTGTTATAGAAGCTACCGGCCGTTTTAAAACTACCGAAGATGCGCAACAGCATCTGGCTTCGGGGGCTAAAAAGGTTATCCTTTCGGCACCACCCGAAGACGACCGTATTAAAACCATTGTGCTTGGTGTAAACGAGCATATTTTAGACGGTAACGAAACTATTATATCTAACGCCAGCTGTACTACAAATAATGCCGCCCCGATGCTTAAAATCATCAACGAGCTTTGTGGCATCCAGCAGGCATATATTACCACGGTACACTCGTATACTACAGATCAGAGCCTGCACGACCAGCCGCATAAAGACCTGCGCCGTGCCCGTGGCGCTGCCCAAAGCATTGTGCCCACCACAACCGGTGCTGCAAAGGCATTAACCCGCATTTTTCCTGAGTTTATAGGTAAGATAGGCGGTGGAGGCATCCGTGTGCCGGTACCCGATGGATCGCTGACAGATATTACCTGCTATGTGCACCGCGAGGTAAGCATAGAAGAGATTAATACCGCCTTTAAAACCGCTTCAGAAAACGGCCTTAAAGGCATACTGGCTTATACCGAAGACCCAATAGTATCGGTAGATGTTATTGGTAACCGTAACTCGTGCCTGTTTGATGCACAGCTTACATCGGTTATAGAAAAAATGGTAAAGGTGGTAGGATGGTATGATAATGAGATAGGGTACAGTTCAAGGCTAATCGATTTGATTATGTATGTGAGGACGTAATGGAATATTAACCGAGATAGCTATTGTTTTAGATTATCAGACTGAACAGATTTCCACTTTTGCAAATAAGTAGTATCTTTATTATATGGAAATTTCATTTGGCACCAAAGAAGAAAATAACAAGCGCAGGCAGGAGGAGTTCTTAAAGCTATCTCCAGGCGAGCGTGTATGGAGTTTTTTAAAACTTAGCACACAGATGCTGGCGTTTCCTACCAATGCCTCAAAACCTGATAAAGGCAATTTTGTACTTGAAAGAAAGCCGAAAGATGATTGAAAACTGGGACAATGAAGTAAAAAACTTTATACATCTGTGTGATAAAGAAGGCGTGCGGATGCTTATGGTTGGCGGAGGTGCAGTAAATTTTCATGGCTACCAGCGCCATTCAGCCGACGTAGACTTCTGGCTTGAAACAACCGCTGACAATTTTAAAAGGCTTGTCAATGTTTTTTCCGGTATGGGTTATGATATTGATGATTTTCCTGATATTGTGAAAAAACAACAGCAGAATATTTCAGTAAAATTTTCTCCAGCTTCAATGGAAGTAGAGCTTATAACTAATTTTTCTGTAAACCGGCCTTTTGATGAGGTTTATAATGAAAGTGTTGATGCTTCCTTAGAAACAAATCCCTCTGTAAAATGGAAAGTTTTAAATTTTGAGGACCTAATAACAAGTAAAGTAAAAGCTGGCAGGCCAAAAGATTTACTTGACATTCAGCAACTAAGGGAAATTAAAAAATAGCGGCACATCAATCTCCTCTATCAAAACTGAAATATTTAATTTCTCCGATAACTTTTGCGTAGATTACATAAACAAACCTAATACTTAATAATAAGTTCCTTTATCAGCGTGCGCATTTTAGGCTCAGTACTTTGGGCTGCCTGTAGCACCTCATCATGGCTCACGGTTTCAATGCCTTCCTGGCTGTCGCCCATATCTGTAATAACACTTATGCCAAAGCATTCCATGTTCATGTGGCGCGCCACTATAACCTCGGGTACGGTACTCATGCCCACACAATCGGCACCCAGTACCTTTACCATGCGGTATTCGCTCAGGGTTTCAAAGGTAGGGCCCTGCAGGCCAAGATAAATACCATCTTTAACATCAATGCCCTGGGTTATGGCAATTTCTTTAGCCTTATTTATCATTTTGCGGCTGTAAGGCTCGCTCATGTTTACAAAACGGGGGCCAAAGCGTTCGTCATTAGTGCCGCGCAAAGGGTGCTCGGGCATCATGTTAATGTGGTCGTATATCAGCACAATATCGCCCACCTTGTAAAAAGAATTTACCCCGCCGGATGCATTGCTTACAATAAGTTTTTCTACCCCCAGGCCTTTCATAACCCTTACCGGAAAGGTAACCTCCTGCATGCTGTAGCCTTCATAATAATGAAAACGGCCCTGCATGGCTACCACATTATTTTGGCCTATTTTGCCAAAAATAAGCTTACCCTCATGCCCTGCCACGGTTGTAGTTGGGAAATTAGGCAACTCACTGTAAGGTAGGGTGTGTTCTACTTCAATATCATCGGCAAAACCACCCAGGCCACTGCCCAGTATAACGCCATAGCGCGGTGTAAAACCTGTTTTATCAGTAATATATTTAACGGTTTGCTGTACTTTGTCCCACATAGTTTAAAATGGTATTGTCAAAATCATTACTTCCGGTAATAAACTGGGTTTTTATGGGCAGGTAAAAAAGCCTCTCGGCAGGCAGTTTACCCTTAAGCCGCATATAATCCTTTTCGGTAGTAATAATAATTTTATCGTTTGCTAATTGATTCAGTTCGTTTATTTCGGTTTCGGTAAAATCGTGGTGGTCAGGAAATCTTTTATTTATAGTACCCGGGCCTGCCAGTTCTTTAAAAAAGTATTCCGGCTTTGCTATGCCTGCCACAAGTACACGCTGCATCTCTGTTGCATCGTCAATGGCCATCTCACTATATTCCGAATGTACTAAATCGTCATAAACAATACAAGTAAAAAACACCTTTTGTGATGCTTTTGGCTTAAGCTTCTGTATGATTTTTTGCTGTTCAGCGGCCGATAAATCAGGCGGACATTTGGTAACCACAATAACATTCGCTCTTTTGGCACCGTTTCGACTT
>JAZKDS010000176.1:0-1924 GCA_040387455.1 Bacteroidota bacterium | reverse complement strand
GTACTGACTTTACCGTTGGTTACGATACTGCTATTAATACAGCAATTGAGGCGATAGACAAGATCCGCGATACTGCGGAATCGCACGACCGCCTATTTATCGTGGAGGTTATGGGTGCCGACTCTGGTTTGATAGCACTGCGCGTGGGTATTGCAATTGGTGCCGAAGCCATGATGATTCCGGGAACACGGTCTGACATGCCTGCCTTGTTTTCGCGCCTTGAAATGGGGCGGAAAGACAAGTCTTCAAAAATTGTAGTAGTTGCCGAAAGTGAAGAACCCGGCGAGGCTTTTGAGATAGGCCGCATCATCAAAGAAAAATATCCTAATTACGATACCCGAATATCAGTGTTGGGCCATATACAACGTGGTGGAAAACCCACCTGCATGGACCGCGTTTTAGCAAGCCGCCTAGGTGTTGCCGCTGTTGAGGTGTTAAGAAACGGACATCGCAATGAAATGGCGGGATTGATTCACAACAGTATTGTTTACACCTCGTTTGAGCGCTCTGTAAAACACAACATCGATCTGAATACAGATCTGTTAAAAGTTGTGGAAATGCTTTCGTTATAGGGACTAATAGTACATTCCAAGAGATCGATCCTCAAAATCAATCATTTAAAAAAGTGTAGCATAAATGTAGCGGGGTGTAGCACCTTACCTGCTACGCTACAAGAATTGATAAAGTAAGCGTGTTAATCGTTTAATATGGTAAGCTTAGAAAGCCCATCCTGATCTATAATTGCGATGCTTTTCCCCGAAAGAGAAACCAGCTTCTCGTTAACCAGTTCATTTATAACCCTGAACACCGTTTCGTAAGTAGCGCCCGAAAAAGAAGCAAGGTCCTGCCTGCTTAGGTCAATACTAATAAATCCTTCGTGTGTAACGCCAAATTGTTTCTGAAGCAGGAGCAGCGACTCTGCCACACGACCCTTGACTGACATATGAGCCAGGTTACGCATTTTCCTTTCAGAATCGCGCAATTCGCTGGCAAAAAAATGTAACATTTTATACGTAAAATCGGTATTCACCTTTAAGGTAGCCTCAAAAAAATCAATGTCAACGTAACATATCACACTGTTTTCTAACGCGGTGGCTGATACGTGATATCCGGTTGTACTACCTATACCACGGTGACCCGCTATAGAGCCTGTTTTAGCAAACCTAACTATGAGTTCCTTATAGGCATCCCATTTTATATGAACCTTTACATTGCCTGAATTAACAAAGTACACGCCCTTTACTTCGTCGCCTTCCTTAAATATCACCTCGCCTTTTTTTACGCGATAGGTTTTCTGATTTTGCAAAATTGCAGGATGCCATTCCTTCATACAATTGTTAAATAAAAAACAATTGTTTTGGTTACAGACGGCTTTGCTTTTTTTCATTTTCAGTTAATTTTATCCCAATTTTACACTTAAGTCGCTAACTATTGTAATAGTTTTATTGCTGCAATGTAAAAATATGTATAATATTCTATAATTTTCATCATGAAATTGATTTATTAATGAAAATATTTGCCACAAATGCCATTTTTTTAAATGAAATTATAAAATTGGTAAAATATGGTATATATTGCGACCATTAACTGATCTTAATAACCCTCATAAATGTATATTACTACTACATTTATTAAAAGTCCACTCCTAAAAGGGTGGACTTTTTTGTTTTCTGCTCAAAAAATCTTTGCCCTTTATCGGCAGTTTGATCTATTAATAAATCGTTACCCTCAGATCAAATTATGTCTACAAAGAAAAAAAATGTAGGCAGATGACTATTTTTAGCTTTTAATTGATGATTAAGTATAAAAACATTTTTACGCTGATAAAGCTGGTAGTTACGATGATTTTTGCCTCCGGCGTTGCGAGTGGCCAATCCAAATACAAAATCATTGCTCTTCTCTATCCGTGTCAATTATTAATTTT
>JAZKDS010000175.1:7339-11041 GCA_040387455.1 Bacteroidota bacterium | reverse complement strand
AACTTTTATCAAATTTGTATAATAAAAAATAGTCAACCTATTTTAGGACTAGTCAACATACACGTTAACAGGTTGTTATTTTTTGTAAATTGCAATAAAAACCTTACTATGAAAAAATTATTACTTGTATGTGCAATGGCTCTTGGGCTATCGGCAAATGCACAAAATAACGCTTCAAATTGTATTGATGCCTATTCGTTATGTAATTCTTTGGGCGAACCTTTTGCCAATTCAGTTGGAGCTACTGCCGAATTTGGCAATGATTATGGCTGCCTGGGTACAGAGCCTAACCCCGCATGGTTTTACCTGCCCATAAGCCAGGGTGGAAACCTTGATTTTATAATTGAACAAAATACTTCAATTGATTTTGCAGGAAATTTTATTGATGTCGATTTTATTTGCTATGGCCCTTTTGATGCTCCGCATGCAGGCTGTAACGGATTGCTTACAGAAGCAAATATTATAGATTGCAGCTACTCAGCCTCGGCCACAGAAGAGTTAAATATACCTAATGCACAGGCTGGAGAATATTATATAATTATGGTTACAAACTTTAATGGCTCACCGGGCTTTATTCGCATTAATAACGCAGCCACATCTCAGGGCATGCTTAGCTGCTCCGGCATTAACCTTAACGCCTTTCTGGATGCCAATGCTAACGGCGTGCAGGACGAAGGTGAAATGGGTTTTCCTTACGGTAATTTTATCTATCAGGGCAATGGTGCTACAGATAATGTAGAGCATACTGTAACATCATTCATTGGCAACTATACCATCTATGATGAGTCTATAGAAAGCACTTATAATTTTGAATACGTAATCCCAGAGCCTTATGGCGCTTACTACAACATTGCCCCCGCATCATATACAGGTATAGCTGTTTCAGCGGGTAATGCTATAGAAACCTATAACTTTGCAGTTACGCTTACGGGTACCTATCAGGATTTGGCGGTGTATATTGTACCAAATGTGCCGCCCGTGCCCGGTTTTGAATTTACGCAAACCGTGGTATATGGCAATGCAGGCATAATTCCGGCTTCGGGCAACGTTACCTTTACAGTAGATCCGGGCATAAGCATTATTAGTGTTTCTGACCCTAATGCCACAATAACGGCTACAGGCTTTGAGCTGCCTTTTACGGGCCTTAATGGCTTTACATATAATACGGTGCTTGTTACAATGCAAACCCCTTTAATACCAGATATTATGTTGGGTGATATAGTAACATCAACCGCAGCTATTACAGTTGCAGAAAATGATTTGGTACCACAAAATAATACATCGGTAAGCGCAGAAACTGTAGTAGGTTCTTATGACCCTAATGATAAAACGGAAGCCAGGGGCAGGTTTGTGCCCATTAATGAATTTGGTGTAGATGATTACCTGTATTATACCATCCGCTTTCAAAATGAAGGTACTGCCAATGCCATTAATGTAAGGATAACAGATGTGCTTGATGCCCAGCTTGATCCATCTACCGTAGAGGTGCTGCATGCCAGCCACGATTTTATTATGGATAAAACAGGCAGCACACTTACCTGGAAATTTAATCAAATACAGCTGCCACCTGCCGAAACAGATCAGCCTGGCAGCCATGGCTATGTGTATTTTAAAGTTAAGCCCATTGCAGGCTTTGGCATAGGCGATGTTATACCTAACTCGGCTGCAATTTATTTTGACTTTAACCCAGCTATAATTACAAATACTTTTACAACAGAGTTTGTAGCCATGCTGGCAGCACCGGCCTTTGCCAGTGCAAATTTTGTAATGTATCCTAACCCGGCAAAAGAGGTACTGCACATAACCCTAAATAATACCGATGCCGCAACGGTTGTAATTTATGATGTAACTGGCAAAACCCTTTACACATCTGCCATAAGCAATAGTCTCGATGTAAATACATCGGCATTTGCACGTGGTACTTATTTTGTAGAAATAAACGGTAATACAGGCAAAACGGTTAAAAAGCTGGTTATACAATAAAGCTAAAAACCATCATACTATACAGGGGCAGCAACAGGCTGCCCTTTTTCATGTATAAAAACAATGGCCCTACCATGTGCAAGTACATTATTTTTATTACTTTGCACCGATTTTTAAGAAAACGTTATAATGAAAAAAACACTACTTGCTCTTTCAGCAATGTTACTCGTGGCCTCATGCGGCAAAAACGAAGAAAAAGCCCCAGAGGGTACAAACGTGCACATATCGGGCAATGTAAAAGGTTTTAAAAAAGGCAGGTTGTTTTTAACACGCCTTCAGGATACTACGGCTGTTATTCTTGATACCATAAACATAGATGGCAATTCTGCTTTTGAAACCCATATAAAACTTGATTCGCCCGAAATGCTTTACCTGGTAATAGACAGGGTAAGCAGTAACTCTATGGATGATAACCTGCCAATATTTGCAGAGGCAGGTAACATAAAAATAGATACTAAGCTTGATGCGTTTTATTATGGCGCCAAGATTACCGGTAGCGAAAACCAAAAGCTGTATGAAGAGTTTTTAGCGCAAAAAAAACGCCTTACAGATGCTAACCTTGAGTTAGAAAAGAAAGGTCTGGAGGCAAAAATGGCTAAAAACCAGGCGCGCATAGATAGCGTTGCAACAGCGAGAGAGCGTAACGAAGTAAGGTTATACCTGGCTACGGCTAACTTTGCCATTACCCATGCCAATCATGATGTGGCGGCTTATCTTGCCGTGCATGATATACCCAATATTAACCTTAAATACCTTTTAATGATAGACGAAAAGCTATCGGCTAAGGTTAAAAAGTCGTTGTATGGCAAGCAACTTACACAGCTTATAGCCTATAAAAAAGTAAACGACCCTGCACCGGTAGCACCTGTTGCACCCGTGCCGGCTAAATAATATAATATGGCACTCTTTAAGCATAGGGCAGACTATTATTTTTGGACATTTGCGCTGGTTATCCTTATTAAAGGGCTTGTAGATTACCTTACAGGTACCGGGCCTTTATCCCTAAATATAGGCGATACCTACTATGTTGCCGAGGCAACAACCGTATGCTTTATAACCTGTACTGTATTTGTTGTAATAGGGTTTATATACAGGGCCTTATACAGCATAGGGGCACAGCCGTTGCAAAAGCTTACAAAACTGCACACCGGCCTTAGTTACTTAATAGTAATTATATTTTGGGTGGCACTACCTATACTCAACAAAAACCAGGGAGATATTTTTACCACACACCATTGGTATACCGATACCGATTTAATAATAACGCTGCTGTTGCTCTTATTTTGCCTCACGCAATTTTTGCTGGTAATTAATGCTACAGCATGCATGATTAAAAAACTAAAGGCCGGAAACTAAGTTTCCGGCCTTTTTTTATTACATTTAAGGCAAACTTCCTCCTCATGGCACACAAATCCTTATATAGGTTTACCATTGGCTTAAATACCGCCTATGTGCTTGTAGTGGCCTTGTTTTTTATAGATGCCTACTCAATGGTAGAAATAAAATGGCAACCGCTTAAAACAATGGTGTATTTGGGTATTGTTTTTGGCGCTGTACTGTTACTATTCATAAACCTATTCGCCTTAAAAAGCAAGCTTTTTATTGTGCCGCCTTTGGCTATGCTTATCTTTTGCCTTGTGGTAAACCCACTGTATATTATTTTCAGTTCCGGCGCATGGCACACGCAGGATGTGCTGTATCAAAATGTAAATAACTCCG
>JAZKDS010000175.1:7020-7329 GCA_040387455.1 Bacteroidota bacterium | reverse complement strand
TACTATAGAATACCAAATACAGGATGTTGGCGCGCGCGGTTATAATACGCGTACAGTACAGGTGCGCTATCTTACACCGCTTTTTACCATAAATAGTCTTGTTCCTTCAAATTATAAACAAAGCGCCCATTGGCAGCCTGTATTTAAAGAAATAAACCAACTCGGGCTTAAATACTAAATCATGAAAACATACCTTACACTACTGTTTTTTTGCATTACCTGTATTGCCCAGTCAGATGTTCAAAACAATGCCTATACGCCGCTTGAAACCATTATAACCGACCTTAATGCCGATAACCTTCCCGACAC
>JAZKDS010000175.1:4189-7010 GCA_040387455.1 Bacteroidota bacterium | reverse complement strand
ATAGCGTTAGGCGGGCATGGGCGCAACACCTTTACCGCTAACGATTCTTGGGATAAAATAGACCGCAGCTTTACCGCCGGTAATACCAATGCAGTTACATCTAACCGGGTGTTTGTACACAAAGAGGGCAATAAGTCCATTATCTTGCTGTGGGGCTTTGCGTATGGGTCAGGTCGGGAAGAATATGCCATAATACAGGTTACCGGCAGCAAAATAGAATTTCTTCACCATTACTGGCTGGAAGATCCTATAAAATTTATTGACCTTGATAACGACGGCCGTGCCGAACTGCTTTGCCAGCAGGAGCCGGAGATGGATACTAAAACCACGGGTGTGTACAGCCCTTATATGGTGTATACGTTTAACGGCGTTTTTACTCTGAGCCAGGCGCTGACCAAAAAATATAATACCGACCACTATGTATGGGCCGGCTACAAATACAATGAGAAAATAACGGTAGAATACCCAGCAGACGGATCTAAACACATGATAATAAAACCATGAAAAAATTACTCATTGCCTTACTGTTGTTTCCGCTGCTAAGCTTTGCGCAGGACATTACCGGTAAATGGAAAAAGCAAAACGAAACAGACGTTGCCATGGAGTTTAAGGGCGATGGCACGCTGAGCCTCATTAGCCTGCGCAATCCCGGGGAGCCCGTGCTGCGCAACCTCGAACTAAAATACCGCCTTTTTAAGGAGAACGATCAGGATAGAATGGAGATTGAGATGCTGTATGATGGCAAATCGGTTGAAAAGAGGGTTAATGCTTATGCTCTAAAAGACGGTAAGCTATACCTGCCCAGCGTGATTGAAACCAATGGTGTGGAAACCGTTAGCGATAAATTGGACGAATACATCAGGATAGAATGATGCTGAAAATGACTCATCCAGTTTCCTGATTATAATTGCTATATAGTCGTCCTTACTTCCCGAGTTTTAACTGAAAAGAATAATATTTGAATATGTAAGTGCTTTTATAAATTCTAAAAATGAATAAAATTAATTTTGCGTGTTTTCTCGTTGCATTGTGTTTTTTAATCAGCTGTAATAAAAACTCTGAAACTATCAATGACAGAACAGATTCTGCTGATAATCCGGACACTATAATTTCAAATGATGATGATAGTAATTTTGAGCGCTTTCAATCTAACTTTAAGCCAATATCAATTGATAATTTTCAAAATTTAGAGGAGGAGTTTAAAAATCATTTTTTGGCAAATGATGATTCTCTTATTAACGTCCTGCCAACATATAAAGCATCCTTTCTTAAAAATATTAATACTGAAGATATATATTATGGTTTCAAAACAAAATTACCCAATAAATCAGTAATATTAACTTTTTTAATACATACTGGGCCATACAAAATGACAGATGCAGAAGTTATTGTTGATACTACTTTTTGCATTTCTCATGTTTATAGTCAATCAGGCGAATTGAAAAGTAGCTTTAGGACTTTTGGTTCGAACCTTACCGGAGCCCCACCTACTTACAATATGAGAAGTACTTTTGAAAATAAAGGAAACAAGTTAATCATTACAAATTACGAATATTCTATTGGAAAGAGTTATGGTGAAGCACAACTATTATCTGACACAGAAGAAATTTATATGGCAGATGTAACTAAAACTAAATATTATTTAGATTACACTAGCGATAAACTAGTACCGGTTAGTGAACTAAAAAGTAAAGCAAAGGTTATGGAATATTATCCTGAAACGTTACCTGTTTACTTAAAACCATTGGAGTAAACGGTGTTCAGTATTCAGTGCTCAGTTTTGATGGAGTACTTAAAAACAAAACCGCTTCAGTTTCCTGAAGCGGTTTTTTTATTGAGCCGATAGAGGGACTCGAACCCACGACCTGCTGATTACAAATCAGCTGCTCTAGCCAACTGAGCTACACCGGCATCTCAATACGGGTGCAAATATAGTAGTGTATTTTAAATTTCCAAAAAAATATTTGCACTTTTTCGTACTATTTTTTGCTTACAGCGCGTTGATTTTTGCAACAAGCTGACTTGCAGATTCTTCAAACTTTTTGTTGATGGCTGCAAAATGCGCTTTTTTATTTTCAACACCTTTAGCATTTATTTCTTTAACAAGGCTGTCAAAAGTTGCAATTGCCTCATCTATAATAGCATCGCCTGCCTCTGTAGCATTTCCGCTTGCTGCAAGTGTGTTAATGTATACTGCCTCAATTATATCACTAAATACAAAATTGATGTCTTTTTTAAGGTTTCTAACGTTTGCCATTTCTATATGTCTTTAAATTATGGGTGCAAAATTAGCGTTTATAAACTACAAAATTGTTAAGAAATATATATTTCTAACAATGTAGCTGCTCCGGCAAGGTTAAATGCGCCTACAGCCGCCGGTACCAGTACAGTGTCGCCCTTTTTAAAATTATAGGTTTCGCCATCTATTTCAATGCTATATTCGCCCTCTGTACATATATATACCGTAAAGCTGTCTCCGTTTTTAGTTACGTTAGCTGTGCCGTTAAGCGGTAAAAAGTTAGTGGTAAAATAAGGGCAGTCTACCATAGCGTTGCTGGTATTCTCCTCTTTGTTGTATTCTTTTTGGGTATCGGTAGTGTTGTAGTTCATTGCATCAAGCGCTTCCTGAACGTGCAGCTGGCGACCATTACCGTTAGCATCAACCCTGTCCCAGTCATAAATACGGTAGGTAATATCGCTGGTTTGCTGTATTTCGGCAATAACAATACCCGCGCCTATGGCGTGTATGGTACCGGTTTCAAGAAAATACACATCGCCTTTTTTTGCAGGTACTTCGTTTAATATATCAATAAGCTGTTTG
>JAZKDS010000175.1:0-4176 GCA_040387455.1 Bacteroidota bacterium | reverse complement strand
TCAAGTTTTTCAAGATATTCTTCGGCGCTGCTTTTGTGGTTAAAGCCCACAATAATACGCGAGCCCTCATCGGCCTGCATTACATACCACATTTCGGTCTTGCCAAATGAGTTATGGCGCTCTTTTGCCAGTTCATCATTAGGGTGCACTTGTATAGAGAGGTCTTCGCGTGCGTCTAAAAACTTAAATAAAAGCGGAAACTGCTTGCCAAAACGTTTGTGCACGGCAGTGCCCAATACATCATCAGGATAATTTTCAAGCAAATCAGTAAGGGGTTTACCTGCAAAAGCACCATTTTTAACTACACTAACATTACCTTCAACAGCACTAAGTTCCCAGCTCTCGCCAGTAGTTTGGGTCGGAATATTTTTTCCAAGGTCAGTTTTTAGCTTTGTGCCGCCCCAAATGCGGTCTTGTAAAATAGGTTCAAAAACAAGAGGATAATGTTTTGTGTTCATAGTTTTAGTGATTATTGTCCTTTATAAGTTACAAAATTTCTTGGTGTTTCATACAGTGTTACCTCAAGTTCCATTTCTGGGGCTATGTGCGGGCGCATGCGGTTCCAGATCACTACAGCTATATTCTCGGCAGTAGGGTTTAGGGTTGCAAAATCGGGCACGTCAAGGTTAAGGTTTCTATGGTCAAAATGCGCCTCAACCTCATTGGCAATCACATCTTTTAAAATCTTTATATCAATAACATAGCCGGTATCAGGATCTATTTCTCCCGTTACGCTTGCTATAAGCTCATAGTTGTGCCCGTGGTAGTTAGGGTTGTTGCATTTGCCAAAAACAGCGGCATTGCGCGCATCATCCCAGTCGGCACGGTGCAGCCTGTGGGCGGCGTTAAAGTGGGCACTTCGGCTTACGGTTACTTTCATTTGGTTATGGGTTATTGGTTGTCAGTTATTAGAAGCTGCCGACAACCGACAACCGTTAAACTAACAACTAAATAGTATGTTGTTCTATGTATTCGTAAAACTCATCAAATATAATCCTGAACCATACGGTATACAGCTCCGGGTGTTGTTGCATATCGGCTTTTACATCCTCTATAGCCATCCATTTCCAGCTCTCGGCCTCATCGGGGTTAAGCTGTGGGGCATCATTATAATAGCCTATCATTACATGGTCCAGCTCATGCTCTGTAAGGCCATTATCAAAAGGTGCTTTGTAAATAAACGAAAACAACTCTTTAAGTGCTGTGGTAAAACCCATTTCTTCCTGCAGGCGGCGTGTACCGGCCTGTATATTGGTTTCGCCTTCGCGCTGATGGCTGCAGGTGGTATTGGTCCACAACAGCGGAGAATGGTACTTGTGTGCTGCGCGCTGTTGCAGCATGATCTCATTGTTTGAGTTAAGCACAAAAACCGAGAATGCACGGTGCAGCACCGCTTTTTCATGCGCTTCCATTTTAGGCATCAGCCCTATGGGCTCGTCTTGCTCGTTTACCAGTATTACCTTTTCTTCTTCCATAGCTATCAGCCTCCAAAAATAAGAAAAGTTTTGCGTAAATAAAGCGATTAACTTTTTGTTAGTATTGTAGTAAGATTGATAACGGTTTTAAATGCCGATTATTTACATTTGATACAAATCTTCTCATAATGGAACTCATACCTGTTTTTTTTATTTTATTCCTGTTTGCCATTCCCAGCCTGGTAGCATTAACCGACTTCGTTTCGTTTTTATTCCGTGGCCGGTTCTATACCCATATTATTTCCCGTGGCATTTTTAGCTTTATAGCCCTTATAGGCTATCCGCTGTTTTACATTGGTATGGCAGATACTAACGATTGCTGTAACGATACTGCCGCCTTTGCACAAGAGCATGTGCTGAGTGTATTAATGCTTATAGCGTGCTATGTTGCAAGTTATTTTTATTGCCTTAGGCGAGAGCAAATATATTCTCCGCTGGTAGAGTTATGTGCCAATGCGTTTATAATTGCCGGGCTTGTGTTTAATGTTTTAGTAGCAATCCATACCAAGAGCATGTTGTATTGGGGATTGGGCAACACACCGGGTATTTTATTTTTACTGAATATGCTGCTAGGCAACCACGTGTTTTTAATGCGCGAAATAAACCCCGCCGAAATTGTACCCCGCAATGTGTTTGAAAAAATAGCCGTTAAAATACTGTATCTGCCGGTTTTTGTAAAATTTCCGTTGTTTATGGTGCTGTGCCTGCCGCTGTTAGCATTACTGGTGGCGTTTTTACTACTTTTTGGGCAAAAGCCCAATTCACTAATACAGGCATTTACACAAACCTATAAGCACGGTTTTAGCGAGCTCGATTATATGTGCGATAATGTGCAGTGCGGTGGGCATTACCTGTGCAGCGTGGCGGCAAACGGCCATACAGCTGTGGTAAAGCCGCAAAGGCTGGGCATGCGCCACGGTAATTACATTATTTGTAACAGGCAGCTTTTAATATCTAATGCGTTTGAGGAGCTGGTAGCCGAAAAGCTGCCGTTTGCCCATAAAGTTATCCGGAAGAATTATGATAAAGTGGGCGATGTGATACACAAATACTACGGTGTTTTTAATAACAAATTTGTGGCCGATGCGGTATATGTGCTTATGAAGCCCGCCGAGTGGCTATTTTTATTGGTATTATATACGTTTGATAAAAAACCAGAGAACCGCATTGCTAAGCAGTATTTGAGTGTGGAGGATAGGGCTAAGATAAAAGCCACGAATTAAAGAAATTAGCACAAATTCAATTCGTGTAATTCGTAAAATTCGTGGCTCACTTTTGTTATTTGTTTTTTTGAAATTTGGAATTTAAGAAAGATACTTCTTAAACCCATAAATATCTACAGTTGCCTTTAAATCAAATAATAGGCTGAACAGGCCAAAGAAGGTGCGGTTAACATAAATAAAATGCCTTGAGCCACGGTTAGTATTCATCTTCCTAATATTTTTATCATTGGCAAAACGTTCGCTAAGGCCTGCAATGGCATTATTAAACCCATCCTGCGAAAAGTCGAAACGCTCATGGCGGTACGGCTCTACAAACACATTAAGCAGCTCATGAAACAGCGCCTTAAAGTACTCAAACTCCTCTTTAGTATCATCCGGTTTTAAAACCTGTAGTGTAATTAGTTTCTCTGTAAACAGGACATCGCTGTCTAAAGTTTCGGGTTGTATCAACTCAAAATAAGGTGTATAGAAATCCTGCGGAAGCGCCTTCATACAGCCAAAGTCAATGGCAATAAGGTTAGCCTCTTCGTCTACCAAAAAGTTACCCGGATGTGGGTCGGCATGGAATTTATGCAGCACATGTATTTGGTACATATAAAAATCATACAATGCCTGGCCCACCTTGTTACGGTCTGCCTGGCTGTGATCCTGCTTGCACCATTCAGATAGGTGAATGCCCTCCATCCAGTCCATGGTTATAATCTTTTCGCACGATAATTCAGGATAATATTTAGGGAAACGCAGGTTTTTTAGCGGGGCACATTGCACCCTTACAGCTTCGCTTTGTTGCAGTTCCAGCGTATAATCAGTTTCTTCGGTCAGCTTGTCTTCCACTTCCTGAAAGTATTCATCGCTGGTACCTTTCAGGTTAAACATGCGCAGGGCAATGGGTTTTACTATAGCAATATCGGTACTAATGCTGTCGCGCACGCCAGGATACTGAATTTTGACGGCAAGGTCTTTACCGCCTTTTGTGGCGCGGTGCACCTGGCCTATGCTGGCCGCATTAACAGAGTCGGCATTAAAATCGTCAAACAATACATAAGGCTCTACGCCAAAGTATTTTTTAAACGTTTTAATAACCAGCGGTGCAGACAGGGGCGGCACCGAAAACTGGCTCAGCGAAAATTTGTCTACATAGCTTTGTGGCAACAGGTTTTTTTCCATGCTCAGCATCTGGGCTACTTTAAGCGCGCTGCCTTTAAGTTCCTTAAGTCCATCGTAAATATCGGTGGCATTATCTTCGTGCAGGGTGTCTTTAGTCAGGTCTGGGTTAACCATTTTATGGCCGTAATATTTAAGGTAATTACCCCCAATTTTTACGCCTGTGGTAACCAGTTTGCTCACCCGTTCTATTTTACCGGTGGGTATACTATCAAGCTTTTTCATGGCGTAAGTATTAAACGGTGAATTTTTCTTTCCAGATAAATTTGCCCAGGTCTACCAGGCTTTGCAGCGGGGTATTATACATCAGGTCG
>JAZKDS010000174.1:0-13349 GCA_040387455.1 Bacteroidota bacterium | reverse complement strand
TTTGCAAGAAGCCTTTCGCAGTTTGAAAATGTGGTTTTGCTGGATATTTACCCGGCCCGCGAACTGCCCATAGAGGGTGTTACAAGCCGCTGGCTGCTGGATAAAATGGATAACCCAAACAAGAAGCTGGTAAGCAAGGCAGACCTGCCCCAGTTGCTTAAGTTAACCGATGCCACCGTAATTGTTACCATAGGCGCGGGGGATATAGGAGAGATGGTGCCTAATATTAAAAAAGTGTTAGATGAAAAGAATTAAATGGAACGATGTAAGGCTGGTACTCATGCTGGGTGCAGTTCTTTTTCTGTACTCTTTTGCGTCAAAGCGCAACGCTGTCCGCATTGTTAAGGAACCGGTTGTTGAGTTTGCCGGCAGCGAGAATTTTATTACTAAGGAAATAGTTAATAAGTTGTTGATACAAAATTTTGGCGGCCCTGCAGGGGTTGAAAAAATCAAGCTAGATTTGAATAAGGTGGAAAAAAGTGTGGGTGAAAACCCTATGGTCGACAGGGCAGAGGTTTACACTACTGTAGACGGAAAACTTAAGGCAATAGTAATACAAAAAAAACCTGTTGCACGCGTTTTTGAGGGGGCTCAATCGTATTACCTGGATTACAAAGGCCATAAAATGCCGCTTTCGGAAACGGAAACCGCACACGTGCCTTTAGTAACAGGAGAGGTTTATAAGGCCGATGCAAAAAGGCTGCGTAACCTGCTTGTTTATATCTATGACGACAATTTTTTAAAAAAGAATATTACCGGTTTATCTGTCCTGCCAACGGGGGGTATAATAATGCATGCCAGGGGTTATGATTATGATATTGTTTTTGGCGGCCCGGTAAATATTGATATGAAGTTTAAGAATTATAAGGCATTTTTACAGGATGCGGTTAAGGATACATTGATTAAAAATTACAAAACAGTTAACCTGATGTTTACACAACAGGTGGTGTGCACCAAAAAATAGAGTATGGAAAGAGACAGCATTGCAGTAGGTTTAGACATTGGCACAACAAAAATTGTTGCCATGATAGGCAGGAAAAATGAGTATGGAAAACTGGAAATAGTAGGCGTAGGCAAATCTAAAAGCTTAGGCGTAGCCAGAGGTGTTGTTAATAACATTACCCAAACCATACAGTCAATCCAGGAAGCTATAGCCGACGCCGAACAGGATAGCGGTTACAAGATAAATGATGTGGTGGTGGGCATAGCCGGCCAGCACATACGCAGCATACAGCACAGCGATTACATCAGCCGCCCTAACAGCGAAGAGGTAATAGGCGATGCCGATATTGATTTGCTTATCAACCAGGTGCACAAACTGGCAATGCTGCCGGGCGAGGAAATTATCCACGTGTTGCCGCAGGAGTTTAAAATTGATGGTCAAAACGAAATAAAAGAACCTATAGGCATGTATGGTGGCAGGCTTGAGAGCAGCTTTCACGTGGTAGTGGGGCAGGCATCATCCATCCGCAATGTAGGCCGTTGCATTAAAAGTGCAGGCTTAGACCTTTCAGGCCTTACGCTAGAGCCTTTGGCTTCGGCAGATGCTGTATTGAGCCAGGAAGAAAAAGAGGCTGGTGTAGCGCTTATTGATATAGGTGGCGGCACAACAGACCTTGCTATTTTTAAAGATGGCATCATCCGTCATACGGCTGTAATACCTTTTGGTGGCAACGTAATTACCGATGATATAAAAGAAGGCTGTTCGATTATAGAAAAACAAGCCGAATTGCTTAAAGTAAAATTTGGTTCGGCATGGCCGGGCGAAAATAAAGATAACGAGATTGTTTCAATCCCGGGCCTTCGCGGCAGGGAGCCTAAAGAAATTTCGCTTAAAAACCTTTCTAAAATTATCCATGCCCGCGTGGTAGAAATTATAGAACAGGTATTTGCAGAGATTAAAAACTATGGGCATGAAGATCCCCGCAAAAAACTGATAGCCGGTATAGTACTTACCGGTGGTGGTAGCGAGCTTAAGCACATAAAACAACTTGTAGAATACATTACAGGTATGGATACTCGTATAGGCTACCCTAACGAGCACCTTGCAGGCAGCAGCGATGAAAAGCTTTCGAGCCCATTGTATGCTACAGCTGTAGGGCTTGTTATAAACAGCCTGCGCAACAATACCCGCAGTGCAACGCCACTGGTAGAATTGCAAAAACCGGAGCCGGTTGTAATAGCCAGGCCACAGCCCGTAATTAATACGGTAATAACACCTGAGCCGGTTGCATCGCAACCTGCAGCCAAGCCTGAACCGGAACCTGTTGCAGTGCACGCAGAAATGGACAGGCCAAACGAATCGACCGAGAAGAAAGTAAAGAGGTCGTTTTTTGACAAGTATATAGATAAGATTAAAGATTTTTTAGATAACGCAGAATAAAAACCCGTGATTATGATGAACGAAGAATTTGGAAGCATCTCGTTTGACTTACCCAAAAACCAGTCGAATGTGATCAAGGTAATTGGAGTAGGCGGAGGCGGAAGCAACGCTATAAACCACATGTTTAAGCAGGGAATTAAAGGCGTAGATTTTATAGTATGTAATACTGACTCTCAGGCATTGCAAAATAGTCCTGTGCCTAATAAGATACAGCTGGGTGTTGCCCTTACAGAGGGCCTTGGCGCAGGTGCAAACCCCGATGTAGGCCAGCAAAGTGCGCTGGAGAGTATTGAGGAAATTGAAAAAATGCTCGATACAAATACCAAGATGCTGTTTATTACGGCAGGTATGGGTGGTGGTACCGGTACTGGTGCGGCTCCTGTATTGGCACAATTGGCTAAAGAAAGAGATATCCTTACTGTGGGTATTGTTACCATTCCTTTTCAGTTTGAAGGTAAAGTGCGTAACGACCAGGCACTTGCGGGTGTAGAAAGGTTAAGGAAACAGGTAGACTCTCTTATTGTAATTAACAACAACAAATTAAGGGAAGTATATGGTAACCTGGGCTTTAAAGCCGGTTTTAGCAAGGCAGACGAGGTGTTGGCAACAGCATCACGCGGTATTGCAGAGGTTATTACACACCACTATACCCAAAATATTGACTTAAAAGATGCCAAAACAGTACTTAGCAACAGCGGTACTGCCATTATGGGATCGGCTACGGCAATTGGCGAAAACAGGGCAAAAGACGCTATTGTTAGTGCGCTTGACAGCCCGTTGTTAAACGATAACAAAATTACCGGTGCAAAAAATGTACTGTTACTTATTGTGTCGGGCACCAGCGAGATTACTATTGATGAGATAGGCGAAATTAACGACCACATACAAAATGAGGCCGGGCACAATGCTAACATCATTATGGGTGTGGGCGAAGACGAAAGCCTTGGCGATGCTGTTGCAGTTACCATTATTGCTACCGGCTTTAATGTAGAGCAGCAAAATGAAATTGTAAATACTGAGCCTAAAAAGATTGTACATGCCCTGGAAGAAAACCAAAGCATGACGCATGACCTTACACAAAGGCCTTTAGTAGCGTCTTTTGACCTTTCAGCACCGGTAGCACCAGTAGCACCGATACTGCCTAAGGCAGATGTGACGCCTGAGCCTGTTGTTGAAGAAAAAATTGTTTTTACGCTTGAGGAGGAGGTAGTTGAAAAAAAGTTCGTAGCTGAAGTTGAAGAAGAATTGCCAACTTCAGAATACATAAATAACCTTGATGTATTTTTTGAAATAGTTGCCCCGGCAAAACAAGAGCCGGTATTTGTAGCACCACCGGTATTTGAGGTATCTGTAGTGCCACAATATCAGGCACCGGCTGCAGTACCTGCATACCAGGCGCCTGCTATTAAAGATGTTAGGGAAATTGAGGTGTTTGAGCCTGAGTTTGTAATTGTTGAAAAGAAAGAAGAGCAGTTTGCATTTTCTTTTGACCTTGCCCTTGATAATGTTAAGAGCGAAGAAAAACTATTATTTAGCCTTAATGACGAGGTGCGTAACATAAAAGTTCAGGAGCCGGTACAGGTTGTACCTATGACTGAGCTTAATGAAAATGGTATTGTACGTTTTTCGCTGGAAGATTATCTTGAAAAAGAAACCGAGCTGATACAAAGCAAACCGGCACCAAAAGAAGAGGTTGCGCCAGAGCTTAACTTTACACTAAGAGATGCTTTTGCACCAAAACCGGCTATACCAGCCACGCCACCGGTGCAGGCAGTGCAACTGCAACAACCTGCGCAGCCCATAGCACCACCACAACCGGTGCAGCAGTCTACAGAAGTTTCGCCTATGGAAATGACTATAGATGAAACACTTCGCCTTAGAGCAGAAGAGCGTCGCAGGAAAATGAAGGATTTTAACCATAAATTCCATAATAATGCGGCCAGGGTTGATGAATATGAAAAAGAACCCGCCTATAAAAGGATGGGTGTAGATATAAGCGCACCAAGGACAGATAGCAACAAGTCGCGCCTTTCATTAGGCATAGACAGCAATGACGACCTGCAGCTGCGCTCTAACAATTCGTTTTTACACGATAACGTAGATTAAAGTTAACTAACCGGAATGTGTGAACCTTAACCCGAAAATATAATGATGTTTTCGGGTTATTTTTTTATCTTCGCACGCACAATTTAACACCCTGTATATGAGTTTACAATCGCAAATAATGGACGCTATGAAAACGGCCATGAAAGAAAAAAATACCGTAGCGCTTGAGTCGCTTAGGGCTATAAAATCGGCTATTTTACTGGCTCAGACAGAGAGCGGTGCAAAAGAAGAAATTAGCGAGGAAGAAGAAGTAAAGCTACTGCAAAGGCTTGTAAAACAGCGCAAAGACAGTGCTGCAATATACATTGAGCAAAACCGCCAGGATCTTGCCGACCCCGAAATTGCCCAGGCTGCCGTTATAGAAAAGTTCTTGCCGGCACAGCTTACAGAAGAAGAAGTTGAGGCTGTAGTGCGCAAAATTATAGCCGAAAACAACTTTAGCGGCATGGCAGATATGGGTAAAGTTATGGGTATAGCCAGTAAAGAACTTGCGGGCAGTGCCGATGGCAAAACCATTAGCAATGTGGTTAAGAGGAGTTTAGCATAGTATTTTCGATTTTTAGAGAGTTAGATTTTTCGACAGTCGAACAATCTAACTCTCTAAAAATCGAACAATCTAAAATACCGGCTTCATAGTTCAATGGATAGAATTTCAGATTCCGGTTCTGAAGATTTGGGTTCGAATCCCGATGAGGTCACAAAATAATTAGGGGTCTAAAAAAGTTAAGTTTGCTCACGCTTTTTTAGCCCCTCATTTATTTAAAAATACGTCAAAAATACCTTAATATTTCACTTTTGGACTTCAGAATTACGTTCTTCAAAACGTGTTTTTGACCTTCAAAACCCATTTTGACCCTTATTTTATATTTTTCTATAATTTCAGAGGCGTTTTTTGTGCTATAATCTTAGTTTATATCATCAGTTTCAAAAAGAAAAAATTTATTAATTGCTTTATTTAAAGGAAATTATAGATAATATTGAATTTAGTAGTATAAAATATATCGTCAGTTTTATAGGTTTTTTTGCTTTTGCTATTGATCAAAAATAGTGAGCGGTGTTTTTTGTATATTTAGTCAGCAATTGTTTTAAAGAAAAATGAACAAAACCGATGTCATTATAATTCCTTCCTGCCCGACCATAGATAATGGACGAGATTCTACCGAAGCCCAAAATCCTGAGATCGCTGCTGATGTTGTAAACGCGGCTATGGATAATGGTGGTTATGCAAAAATGGGTACGGCGTTTGAAAACCTCATACTAAGCGATGCTAATATTTCAGTCGAAATTGCGAGTACATACGATTCCGAAAGTTTGAAGCTAATTGAAACAGTTACACGCGATGATACATCAACAACTGGATCGGAAAGAAAAAAGGAAAATACAAAATCTAATGAAGTTGGCGCGAAAGCTGGTGTCGAGAAAGGAGGAGCATCTGCTGAAACCTCTGGCTCAACATCTAGAGGACAGACAAATACAAAGACTGGCACGAACAACTCTAGCCGAGTCGATTCAAATATTACTGCATATAAATATCAAGGCCGTGTGTCAGTAACTACAACAGTAAATGTAGATGGCAAAATAGTAACTAATCATTATCAAATGCAATCAGAAATTATATCACCTGTAAAATTAAAGTAATGAAAAAGAATAGTATTATCACTTTAAGAATGAAAATTTATGTTTTCATTGTTATTGTTTCATTCTTTATGGGATGGACTCATAAAGAAAAAATAGTAGAGGGATTTGTGCATAATCATTTAAATGTTCATTATCTATTTGATTATAAATCATTTGCAGCTTGTCTTCTTTTAGGATATGGTTTAACGCTTCTGTATGATATTATTACCTATTATAAAAAAAGGGATAATGTATCAAGTTAGGCGTTTTATAAATTTACCCTAAAAATATTGGAAGAAGACCATTATTACCCATTTGGACTAAAGCATAATGGCTACAGTGCCAATCAGCAAATGATAAGGAGATTGGAAAGTGTTTTAACTGTAGTACCCGTTATAAACCCTGCCGACGTTACGTATAAGTATATGTACAATGGCAAGGAATTGCAAGACGAGCTGGAGCTTAACATGTACGATTTTGGCGCACGTAATTATGACCCTGCTATAGGCCGATGGATGAATATTGACCCAAAAGCAGAGCAGATGCGCAGGCATAGCCCATATAATTATTGTTTTGATAACCCGGTGTATTTTATTGACCCTGATGGGATGGCACCTTGGGGTGATTTTATTAATGAAGACGGAAGAATAATAGGTTCAGATGGTATAAAAGATGGAAAAATGTATGTTATTAAAACAACCAAAACTGAATTCGACTCTCCGGTAGCCTCCGATGGAATAACAAAAAAAGAAAGAAATGCCACTGTAGATTTTATAAAAGAAAACGATGGTGTTACTAGTGCTTTTGAAAGTAATAGTATAGCATATGATAATAGTGTTGAAATTGAAGGAAGTGTTGAAACAAGGCAACAAATGGTAGACACAGTTAACCAGGATGATGGCAAAGGTGGTAAATCTGATGCTAATAATCGTGAATATGGAGGTTTAATATCTAACAATGGAGTAGTTACACAATCTACTCCAGGATCTGTAACAGTGCCAGGATCTGATAAGCAAGCTAGTATTAGCTTGCAATTAAATGAAGATACGAAGGGTACTTTCCATTCGCATCCGAGTGGGACAGTAGGAGGTGAAAGATTACCTGGTGTTGTTCAGATGGCGTCAACCCAAAAGTTAAGTTATGTGCAAGCTCCATCTACAGGTGCTGGACGTGATGTTGATACATCACAAAATGGAACTACAAATTATGTGTTTGCCCGAGGTGAAGGTAAGGTTTATATTTATAATAACGTAACTGGAGTGCAAGCTATTATACCTCAAAATAGATTTGTTAATCCAAAAAAGTAATTCTTATGAAAAAATTTCTATTACTACTATTCTTGGTGTCTATAAATTTGTACGCCCAAGAAAACGGAATAAAAACTGATTCAATAATTAATAACCATCTACAAGAATTCAGAAAATTAGTAGGTAAAGATGCAGTTATTTTTATAGAATTTAGGTATGATTTTACAAAAGTAAAAATGATGCTTAGTGATAATGATTTAATCCTTTTAGCAGGAATTGAAAAAAAAAATCTAAAGAAAAATGTTGATTATTTTTTAATTAGGTTTCTATTCTATAATGATGGAAAAACATTAAGATTGAATGGAGCAAACTTTCGTGTAAAAAGAATGAAAGGAGACAATATTAATCTAATTAATCTCTCAAATGGGAACGATTATGAATTATAATTATCTAAAGATAAAAATTTTCAATTAAAGGGTACCATATTTACGAATTTTAATCAGCATGCTAAGATTTACTCTACCACTACTAAGGGAGATAAAAAAGGTGAATTTTATATCAATCTTGGTCATGAGCTTGGACACGACTTATCCTGAAATCTTTTTAGCGACACTGAGAAGAAGAAAGTATGGTTACAATATGGCGATAATAAAATAATTCAAGATGAAATATTTGCAATGACGATGGAGAATTTTATACGTCAGCAAAATGGTTAGCCTTTACGGACACATTACCTAAACCGCCATGCAGACTGGGAGAGCAAAGCTGCGACCAAGTTGTTAGAAACCTCTAACGATAAGACACATCCTATGGATTTAACTGACGAAGCATTTATAATATTAAATAGAATTGTACAAAGTAAAAAATAGCATGAAAACCATATTACAACTATTACTGGTTACACTTGTAATGGGGTATGCATCACCAATTCTATCCTGAAATAAAGTCATCAACTTCAAAAAAGTATCCCAATGAGAAACTTTCAATCTACAAAAATAGCAAAAAAATATTTTGTGCTTTAAAGAATGAACTAAAAGGCAACTAATCATATTATTTATTTTTATAGCTTTAAAGAAGGAATAGATTTCGAATCTAAACTGTTTTCAGCTACAATTTTTGATGTTGATAATAATAAGTATATCTTGTTGAAAATTCTGAAGATAATCCCAATGTTGTTACTCGTGGGCCACTTATCAATCTACATGAAATTTATAAATATTATGTACTATCAAAATATTTAAATGGAGAGGTAGACTATCTTATAAAGTTCGGAAAAAATGATGATCATAGTGGTATACAGCATATTGAAAAATTTTGAGATTAATTTAAAAGAGAATGAGATTAAAGAATATGAATTTTATGATTTTCTTTTTCTAATGGTAAGCCTCTATTAGAAACCTATAATATAAAATTAAAAGATGATTAAACATATTTAACGAAATCATTAAATTTTATAAGAAATAATACTGGTGCGTTACGCTTGTGGTGGTTGTGTATGCCAGTCATAAACTTGCTGGCCACTATATCGTATTTGAGTTGCGTAGATGATAGGTTGAAAAAAGAGTTGTTACCCCTATTGTTACCCCCACTTATTTTCATGCCTTTAAAATCCCCGAAAACACTGGCCATTTCAAAATACGTTCTGACCCCGATGAGTTCACAAGGTCTTATTTAATGGTGAAAACATCATTAAAATAAGCCTTTTTCATTTCGATTGGAATAAAACAAATCAATTAATTCCTTATAGGCAATAATTTCACTTTTCGGGCGTAATCCTTATATTAGCAAAAAATACGTTTATGAAAATTCGAGCATTACTGGCCTTTTTTGTTTTGGCCGCATGTGGGTCAGACACCGATAACAACCCCCTTACCGAAACAGAACAAAATGTTATAGGCAAGTGGCAGCTGCAAAGCATATCCCGCAATGGTGCTCCGTTTGCACTTGGGCAGTGCGAAGATCAAAATACCATCGATTTTAAAAATACAGGTGCTTTTACACAGCTTAATTATGGCATTTTAGAAGGCGGCACAATCTGTGCTATAGATTCTGTTGTAAACGCCAGCTATCAAATAGAAAACGATAGCATATTTTTTACCATAAATACGCTCGATACCATTTATAAAGCCAGGATTTTAGAGGTTTCAACAGATGGGCTCCGCATCAACTCACGCATGTACATGCCGGTGGAAGAGGAAGGTATGGATGAAGTGATTTTTACAAAAGTTACGCCTTAATTATCAGCTTAAAAACAATATAGCTGTTTCAATTTCTGCATTTTAACAATCTTCGGCACAATTTGTGCAACCCTTATCACGTTAAATGGAACGCTGCACGTGTAGCAAAATGCTGAAGGAGGAATTGAATGAGGAAAAAAGTAACGTTTTGGCTGTGCGCTTTTACGCTCACCGCCGCCACTGCACAACAAAAAATTATAATAGCCGGAGATACACTGGTTAACCAGAGCCAGGCTGTACATAATCAAAAAGTTTACAAACAGCTTATTGCACCTGCCGTTTTAGTGGGGTTTGGGGCTTTGGGCCTTACCAGCGATGGCATTAGGAGTGTAAACAGAAGCGTGCGCACGGTAATGAATAGCGACGATGGTACCACCATAGACGACTATAGCCGTTATGCGCCCATGCTATCTGTTTATGCGCTAAACCTGGCGGGCATAAAAGGCAAAAACAATTTTAGGGACCGTACCGTAATTATGCTTACTTCAAACTTAATTATGTGTGGGGCTACCATGGGGCTAAAAAAGCTTGCAGCGGTAGAGCGCCCTGATGGCACTACCGATAATTCTTTTCCCAGCGGGCACACGGCCACCGCCTTTGCCGGTGCCGAATTTTTATATCAGGAATATAAAGATACTAATGTTTGGTATGGTGTTGCCGGCTATGTAGTAGCTGCCGGTACAGGCCTGCTGCGCATTTATAACGACCGCCACTGGCTAACCGATGTTGCCGCCGGTGCAGGTATAGGTATTGTGAGTACTAAAATAGCCTACTGGATTTACCCGTGGATGCAAAAGCAGCTTTTTGGCGACCATGCTTCCGAAAATAAAATTACCGCTATGGCGGTGCCATTTTATAACGGAGAACAGGCCGGCCTGAGCATTGCCATAAAATTCTGATATACATCTAAATAAAGGCATTTTAAGTGCCTGTGTGCCCCTTAGCCCATACACGTAAATTGTTAAAAATACTTTTTATATATTTAACACATATTGCAACAGCAGTCAGATATATAAAAAGTAACAATGAAAAAGCTTTTAATCTTGTTTTTTTGCGCTCAATTTAACTACCCATCATGAATAAATTACTATTAATTATCATGGTGTTTTTTGGTATGCAAACGCATTCTTTCGGTCAGGTTTCTACAAATAAGATAACCCTGCTTAAAGAACAGTTTTCTGCGGCAAAACATGATACCACCCGGGTGCTTATTGCGGGGCAGCTGGGCGGTGGTTATCGCTTTTCAAACGTAGATTCTTCGCTGTATTATATCAACCGTGGTTTAAAAATGGCCGGGGAGCTGGAGTCAAAATATAAAAAATTTAGCCTGAGGGCAAAGGCAGAGCTTTATTCTTTAAAAGGCGCCACGCTGTTAGAGGCCGGTAAATTGCCACAATCTTTAAAATACCAGTTTCAGGCGCTAAAGCTTGCTAAAGATATAAACCACAAAGCTACTACAGCGGTGGCGCTAAACAGGATAGGTAATACCTATATGGAGTTGGCCGATTACAACAAAGCCAGCGATTATTACATCCAGTCAAAAAAACTGTTTAAAGATATTGGCTATACGGGCATGTATTATAACGAAATGTCTAACATTGGCAATATTTATGAATTGCGTAACATGCCGGATTCGGCCCTGTATTACCAGAAAATTGTATATGAGGCCAGCCTGAAAAACAAAAGTAACCGCGATGATTTTACGGTACCCGAAATAATGTTCAGGATGGGTAATGCCTACAAGCTAAATGGCGATAAAGCACAGGCCATGCATTTTTATAAAAAAGGTATTTTAGAATCTAATGTAGATAACGACCTCCGCAATCTTACCATGAACAACCTGCTACTGGCCAGGCTGTACAGCGAAATTAATATGCCCGACTCTGCCATGGTATATGCCCGGGATGCTATGAAATCTGGTAAGGCGGTTTCCTTTAGGAAAGGCATTTTTGATGCTTCGGTACTGCTTAGTGAGCTGTGCCACAACAAAAACGACTATGCAGGTGCCTACAATTACCTGGCTGTTGCCATGGTAGAAAAAGATAGCCTTATGGGGGCGGCAAGGTTTAGGGAACTGCAAAGAATTGTTTTAAGCGAACAGGAGCGCCAGCGCGAAGCCATTGCAAAAACCGTTGAAACCCAAAACACGCAAAGGCAGTATATATTGCTTGCCGGCATTGGCATTTTCCTTATTATCATATCCATACTGTACTACAACAACAAAAAAAATAAAAAAACTAATAAGACACTGCAAAGTGCCCTGGCTAACCTTACCCTTACGCAAAACCAGCTGATACAATCAGAAAAAATGGCCAGCCTGGGCGAACTTACCGCGGGCATTGCACACGAAATACAAAACCCGCTCAACTTTGTAAACAATTTTAGCGATGTTAGTATTGAATTGCTGGATGAAATGGTAGAAGAGCTTGATAAAGGCGATACCGAAGAGGTAAAAGCTATAGTAAGCGATGTTAAGCAAAACCTCGAAAAAATAGCCCACCACGGCCGCCGTGCAGATGGTATTGTTAAGGGCATGCTGCAACACAGCAGGGCATCAACCGGTAGTAAAGAACCTACCGATATAAATGAACTTGCCGATGAATATTTCCGCCTGGCATATCATGGTTTAAGGGCCAAGAACAAAGACTTTAATGCAGATTTGGTAACTAACCTTGCCCCGGGGCTGCCACAGCCCGCTGTTTTGCCGCAGGATATTGGGCGCGTGCTGCTTAACCTGTTTACCAATGCATTTTATGCAACAGGCCAAAAGAAAAAGTTAGCCGGCAGCGATTATAAACCCGTAGTTGAGCTTACTACCAGTCAGCAAGACAACACGATTGTTATTGTTGTTAAAGATAACGGTACCGGCATACCCAATGCTATTAAAGATAAAATTTTGCAGCCGTTTTTTACCACCAAGCCCACGGGCGAGGGCACCGGCCTGGGCTTAAGCCTTAGTTATGATATTGTTGTAAAAGCCCATGGTGGTACAATTGATATAAAAAGCGTTGAAGGAGAAGGGGCCGAATTTATAATTACACTACCGGTGTAAAGCACATATTTTACATGAAAAGAATATTTACTATTGTCCTGTTATTGTTGGTGTGTAAGGTTTTTGCAGGAGAACCTGTGCATCCGTATCTGGTAAGCCAGTCTGAACCTAAAGAAAATGTACTGCCGGATAGTTGCTACAGCTACCTGGATATGGAGCAGAAAAAATTTACCCTTAAGCAGGTAATCCGCAATGGAAATACGCCCTTGCCGGATGAAGATAGTGGCATTGAGCTGGATATGTTTGAAGACGAAAACTGCTGGATGTGGTACCGTTTAAAAAATGAATCTCCCGATACTTACATTGTTGCTTTGCGTGCAAAGACCGGTAATGCCAGCATCTATGTTTTTGATAATGGTAAATGGTTTAGTTACAAAACCGGATATAATGCCCCGTGGAGTAAAAAAAATGGCGACAAGAATAATGATTATATACCCTATTCTATAAAGGCCGGCCACGAAATTTTAGTGTATATTAATGAAGAAGGCTATCATTTTGCACCCCAAATAGGCAACTATGTAAAAATGGCAAAAGAGGCGTATCATGATGAAAAGGTTTTTAACGAAGTGCAGGTAATTGCATTTGGGTTTGCCGGTTTCATTTTGTTTGGTATGATCTTTAACCTCTTGTTTTATTATGTATCGCGAGAAAAGCTGTACCTGGTATATTCGTTTTTATTGTTTTTTGCGGCACTCACCATTGCAGAT
>JAZKDS010000173.1:4138-6742 GCA_040387455.1 Bacteroidota bacterium | reverse complement strand
AACCTTAATGCAAAACCTACACCATTTGCACCCGCAATAACTTTTAGCTCTGACCTGTCAAAAAAAGATACTTGTTTTACCGGGAGTGCATTATAATCATTAACCGCCTGCTTAACCTTTTTTGTACCGCCAAGCTTTACAGGGATACCCACAGCAGTTACAGCAAGGCCCACAATTATACCCACAGAACTGCCTTTTTTATCGTTATTTGAGTTAATAACATTGCCTATACCGGTACCTATGGCAAAACCAATACCGCCACCAATTAATATATCGCCCCAAACGGCCTGGTTAGCACCCGATTTATACCTTTCATAAATAGCAGTATCTACCTTAAGGCGCGATTCAAGTTCATCAGCTTTCAGTTTTTTATCGCCTTCATATATTTTAGTATATGACTTATACATCAGTTTTTCGGCCTCCGGCTTTGGCGCAAAAACAGTTTCAGATGCCTGAGACTGTAATACATTTGTTTTTTCCTTACCATATATCACGGCTCCGGCATTATCTATAATTTTCTTTATACCACTCAATGCCACCTCTGTTTCAGCAGCAGCGGTGTCTCCCATATATTTTACCGTTTCTCCGGTAATGGTAAGGCTTTTAAAATGCAGCGTAGTACCGCTGTTAAAGGTTATATAACCGTTAGTTATGGTTTTAGTTTCCTGCGCAAAACAAATAAGGCTTGTAAATACTAAAAGTAGTGTAAGGAGTTTTTTCATATTGTTTTGTAAGATGATTTGGGCAAATATAAAATATTGGTTTTAAACCCATATTATCAAATAACCATATTATGAAATAAATAATCCTATTAAAGCTTTATGATTTTTTTGATTACGGATGTTTTACCATTTGTAAGTTTTACAAAATAAAAACCACTTTTAAATGCGGAAATATCTATACCTAATGAGGTTTTATCTATCTCATTACTATACAACAAACTACCTCCCATATCAAAAATATTTATGATAATTGATGCAGCATTATTAAATATTTCGTCTTTAACCAAAAATTTGTCTTTAACCGGATTAGGATAAATAACTATATCATTTACATTAAAAGAGGGGATGCTTAGCTTAACACCATTGTTCAATCTGCCCACTTTGTTTCGTGTTATATTGCCAAATTGTGTAAACCTGCCTGCCACGAGTATCTTTTCATCATCCTGTAAAAAAATCTCTTCAATAGGGCCATTAAACACTGATGTAAGCACAAAATCAGGATCGGCATCACCATTTTCCAAAATCCTTACCAAATGATATCCCGGGTTATTAAATGTGTTAATCCAACCGGCAACCAAAATTTTACCATCTGCCTGCCTGGCAATGCTAACACCGGCAACATCATATCCTAACTCTATATTAAAATTAGGGTCAATACTCCCATTTGCATCTAACTTTGATGTAAATATCTGCTGGGCGGTGCCATTAAGATAAACAAAAGTCCCTGTAATAACATAGCCGCCATCGGATAATTCTACTGCATCTCTTACCATTCCCCACATACTTCCGGAGGCAATATTAAATGTGGCATCCATATCTCCGTTTTCATTAAGCCTGACAATGTTAATAGCATTTGTACCATTATAAGAACCAAAATGACCTAAAGCTAAAAGTTTATTATTCGGCAAAACCACAGTTTTAACAATATCTGGCCAGCCGGAGTTATTACCTATTCCAGGGCCAAAGCCTGTACTGTGGAATGTTTCATCGAGTGAACCATCATTATTTAACCGTGCAATACCTGCATATATATTGCCAGACACCTCACCCTGAAGGCTCACCCCTGTTATTATATACTTATCTCCTTGTTTTGCAATTTTTGGACCGAGATACACACTGCTTTCTACAGGTGACTGAAAACTATCATCTATTGTACCGTTAGTATTTAAACGTATAAGACCAATCTCGTAACCTGAAATAATAATTTTTCCGTCAGTATCTACAAAAATATCGCCTATCCCTGTAGTAATCTCGGGCGCTTCAAAAGTTGTATCTAAAGTACCATCAGGGTAAAGGCGCGCAATCTGGTTAACCTGGAAACCATTATATTCTGTAAAGAGCCCCGCAATAATTATTTTACCATTAGCTAACTGATGGATTACTTTCATGTCGCCATTAACACCACTGCCAATAAAAAAAGTAGTATCCCAAGTGCCATCAGCACCATTTTGGGCAAAAACAGTGCAAATATTTAATAAAAATGCTGAAATAAGAAGTTTTAAATACATGAGAATATTTTTTTTTTGCAAATGTAACCCATTGAATATTACAAATACACAGATTTTAAAAAAGAAGCAATTTAATAAAATACAACAATCAGCATCATTACATAAAACAATTTTACCTACCCTGCAACATACTACTCAATAGCACGTTACTATACAAAACCATACCACTATGAAAAAACTCCTTTTACCCGCACTGGCGTTTACCGGTGCGCTATTTCTTTACAATTGCACCGGTGATGACACATTTTTATTAAACACTACCAATGCGGCTTTAGACAGCCTGCAGCCGGGCGACACCATTGCTATTGACACTACCACGATTGACAGTGTTTATGTACCTACAGATAGTATTTACTTTCCCGGAGACAGTACAG
>JAZKDS010000173.1:0-4128 GCA_040387455.1 Bacteroidota bacterium | reverse complement strand
GTGCCTGTAACCTTTCCATACCCTTACCCAAATACTGGTAATGATAGTTTAGACATCCCGGTAGATTCATTACAATAAAAAAACCGTTACCCTTCCCAAGGTAACGGTTAACAAATAAGAATACATAGTTGTGTTTAGGTAATCTTAAAAACTTTCTTTGTAAAACTAACACACTTAACAGTTGCTTTTTATGCTAAAGCGGTAAATAGCTTTTAAAATGAGGTTAATAACTACTGTATATATGGTATACGTAATTATTTCAGGATTGGCCTTTTTTTGATACATTCGCCCTTCAGTCATTTTAAAAGAAACAGCCTTGTCTACCAAAGAAAAAATCGCAAAGGAAACCCCGTTAATGAAGCAATATAACGCCATCAAGGTCAAGTATCCTGATGCGTGCCTGTTGTTTAGAGTGGGCGACTTTTATGAAACCTTTGGCGAAGATGCTATCAGGGCGGCCGGCATACTGGGCATTGTACTTACCAAGCGCGGTGCCGGCAGCGAAACCGAAACGGCACTGGCAGGTTTTCCGCACCATTCGCTTAATACCTATTTGCCCAAGCTTGTTAAGGCCGGGCTGCGCGTAGCAATATGCGACCAGCTGGAAGATCCTAAAATGACAAAAACCATAGTAAAACGGGGCGTTACAGAGTTGGTTACCCCCGGCGTATCTATGAACGACGAGGTGCTACACAGCAAAAGCAACAACTTTTTAGCATCGGTGCATTTTGGGCGCAAAAGCCTGGGTATATCCTTTTTAGATGTGTCTACCGGCGAGTTTTTAACCGCTCAGGGCAATGAAGAATATATAGATAAGCTATTACAAAACTTTAGCCCCAGCGAGGTACTTGTACCTAAAAACGAGAAGAATGCCTTTAAGGAAGCCTTTGGCGATAACCACCACACCTTTTACCTTGAAGACTGGGTATATAAAGAAGACTATGCCTTTGATACCTTAACGGCACACTTTGGCACCAATTCGCTTAAAGGCTTTGGTATAGAAGAGCTGCAGGAAGGTATTATAGCCAGTGGTGCCGTGCTGTATTACCTGGGCGAAACACAGCACAATAGAGTGCAGCACATAACCAGCATTCAGCGTATTGCTGAGGATGCTTATGTGTGGATGGACCGTTTTACAATCCGTAACCTCGAATTATACCATAGCAGTAATCAAAATGCCGTTACCCTGCTTGATGTTATAGACCGCACCCACAGCCCCATGGGCAGCCGCCTGCTAAAACGATGGCTGGCACTTCCGCTTAAGGATGCCAATAAAGTGCGCGCAAGGCACGAGGTAGTGGCCTATCTTAAAAACAACAAAAGCATACTGAGCCGCATTCAAAACCAGATTAAGCAAATATCTGACCTGGAAAGGCTTATCTCTAAAATAGCTGCCGGTAAGGTTAGCCCGCGCGAGGTTGTTTACCTTAAAGACTCGCTTGATGCCATTGTGCCCATAAAGCAGCTTGCGCTGGAAAGCGATAATGAAGCCCTGAAAGCCATTGGCGACAGCCTGCATGCCTGCGAATTACTTCGGGAAAAGATAAAAGCTACCCTGAACCCCGAGGCGCCCGTTGCCATAAGCAAGGGTAACGCCATAGCAACAGGCATTAATGCCGAGCTTGATGAGCTGCGCAGTATTTCTTACAGCGGTAAAGAATATCTGGAGGGCATTGAGCGCCGAGAGAGCGAGCTTACGGGCATATCATCGCTTAAAATATCATTCAACAATGTGTTTGGGTATTATATAGAGGTACGTAATACACACAAGGATAAGGTTCCGACGGAGTGGATACGCAAGCAAACGCTGGTAAATGCCGAGCGCTATATTACCGAGGAGCTTAAAGAATATGAAACCAAGATATTAGGCGCCGAAGAGAAAATTCACGCACTGGAAGGCCAGCTTTTTGAGCAGCTTGTAGTATGGATTGCCACCTATATTAAGCCCGTGCAGCTTAACGCCAGCCTTATTGCCCAGATGGACTGCCTTACCGGCTTTGCCCAGCTGGCGATAGAAAACAAATATGTGCAACCTGAGATTGACGACAGCCATGAGCTGGAAATTAAGGATGGACGGCACCCCGTTATAGAAAAACAACTTCCGGTGGGCACGCCATACATTACTAACGATGTATACCTTGACCGTGCCAGCCAGCAAATTATAATGATTACCGGCCCGAATATGTCGGGTAAATCGGCCATATTGCGCCAAACGGCATTGATTGTGCTGCTTGCACAAATGGGCAGTTTTGTACCTGCCGAAAGCGTGCGTATGGGCATTGTAGATAAGATTTTTACCCGTGTGGGTGCCAGCGATAATATTAGCATGGGCGAATCTACCTTTATGGTAGAGATGAATGAAACGGCAAGTATCCTGAATAACTTATCTGACCGTAGCCTTATTTTGCTTGACGAGATAGGCCGTGGCACCAGTACGTATGACGGTATTTCTATTGCATGGGCCATTGCCGAGTTTTTACATGAGCACCCTGCGCAGCCTAAAACGCTATTTGCTACACACTACCACGAGCTAAACGAAATGCAGGATATTTTTAGCCGCATACAAAATTTTAATGTATCGGTTAAAGAGTTGAAAGACACCGTGCTGTTTATACGTAAATTAGTAAAAGGCGGCAGTGCACACAGTTTTGGTATACATGTAGCTAAAATGGCCGGTATGCCGCAAATGGTAATTCAAAAGGCGCAGAAACTACTTAAAAAACTGGAGAAAGACCATAGTGGTGAGGCACTTGGCAATTTAAAGGCGCAGGCCAAAGACGATTTGCAACTCTCCTTCTTTAATCTTGACGACCCATTACTGGAAGAAATTAAACAGGAAATTATAGGACTAGACATCAACACTTTAACTCCTGTAGAAGCCCTTATGAAACTGAATGAGATAAAGAGGATGCTTGTAAAGTAAGCGGCTTAGCTACTGAGGCACTTAGCTACTTAGCAGCTAACAACCTAAAATTTAATACTCTATCTAAAAAGTATAGCTTAACCCCACGCCCAGCATTTGCTTAAGCTGCATTTTAGGGCCTACCTGTACCTGCGTACCGGCAATTTCTTCGGTGGCTTTAATGTCGTCGTCATAAATTATATGGGCACCTATATTAGCCTTTACATACTGATTTACAGTCATATCCAGCTGAAACTGGAAATCAATATCTATATTTCCAAAATTATTAAGGTAATCTGTATACAGCGTAGTGCGCTGGTCTAGCATTATGTTCTTGAACAGCTGCTTTTTATATTGATTGGTAAACAGTATACCCAGTTCCGTTCGGGAGCGTTTACCGTGTGTAATGATATTGCCATCTACATCTGTTATAGCTTTTTGCACACCAAAAGACCCTTTATCGGCAAGCGTTTGGTTAAGCACCAATGTTGTTTTATCGGTTAGAGGAGAAAAATAAGCCGTGAGCCCCAAGTCTTTACGGATATATTCGCTACCAACACCCAGGAATATATAAGCCGGTGCAAAGGGTCCCGAAATTTCATCTATGGTGTTAGGATACGAGTAACCGTTGCTAAACTGGGTATTAAAGGTAAACTTGGCACTATAAAACCAGTTAGAGGTAGGCACGCTGCGATAGCCAAAGGTAGAGTTAAAACCAAACTGGTCGTCTGTTTTGCGCATCTCCTGACCCTCCTGACTGTTTATACCATACCTGATAATAAGCTCATTAGTCCAGTTAACATTCTTTTTTGTGTACTTCCTTACAAAGTTACCTTTAGCAAGTATAGAGACCGAGTTATTACCACCCACGCTCCAGTTTACAAACGCAATCTCGTTGATATCAAGGCCCACGGCATTAGTACGCTCCCAGTAGGTAATACTATCGGGCAGCGTGGTGGTTATAAGTACCTGCGATTGAACTTGTTGTATAAAGGATATGAACAGTAAGGTGATTAAGGCGGCTCTTAACTTCATTTAATACTGGCTTTAGTTGGAAAAAACGCTACAAAAGTCGGTAATTTCAGTAACCTGAAAAAATATCTTTCAAGGTTTTAACGTCAATACCACAGTATTGTTGCAACTCTTTTACCGTTCCGTGCTCAATAAATGCATCCGGCACACCTAACGTGGTAATTTTCAGCGCATAATTGTGCTTTGCGGCAAAT
>JAZKDS010000172.1:2374-8825 GCA_040387455.1 Bacteroidota bacterium | reverse complement strand
AGTCCACGCCCGGTAACAGTCCGTTTTTAACCCTTACGGCAGCGTTGTTTAACACTACCTGAGAGCGGTCAAGGTTTTTTTGCTGCGAGCGCACCAGCCTTTGGCTTGCCAAAAGGTTAAGGTAGGCTGAAGAAATGCGTACTCTGTGCTGAAATACCTCCTGATCATAGTCTTTTTGTTGGCGCTGGGCATCGGCTTTTGCCACCTCAATGCGTTGCTTCATACGCCCGAATGAGAAAAATTCCCAGTTCATGTTAACCAGGTACAGTGCCCCAAAGGCGGCGTTCCAGTTTTGCTGTGGCAGCGGTAAGCCCGATGAGGCAACACCAAGGCCGCCAAAGCCATAAAGTGGGCCATTCTGGCCGTTTACGGTACCGTAGTCGTGCTGTGCAGATAAGTTTAGGTTGGGCAGGTAATCACGGCGTGCCTGCTGCACGGTTTGCTGTGCGGCCTGAGCGTATTTTTCTTTGGCGCGCACCATGCCGTAGTTTGCAACTCCTGTTTCAACGGCTTCCTTCAGGCTCAGGTTTTGGCTAAAACCCTCTAAAGAAAACAATAGCAACAGCAATAATGCTTGTTTTAATTGCATGTGGTGTAGGTATTAAAATATATAGTAATGTGATGTGCAAATTTAACAACGTTATAAGATTAAACGAACGTTTAAAATGATGAATTAAATTCGTCATACATTTTTACGGATATAACCGGTTATGTGCTTTCTTTGTAATGTATTGTGAAATAATGGACGCAAAATTTAAAAATATACTTGAAAATAAATGGTTGCAGGAAGTGCTTATCCTGCTGTTCTCATTTATACTCTTTACCCTTAACGACTGGATACTTATAAAATCGTGGCGGGGTATATGGAGCGGCTGCCTGTACTTTTTAATGTTGTACGGTCATGCACAGCTTAATCGCTTTTTGCTGCTGCCCATATTGTTTAAAAAACACAAAGTGCTGCTGTATATAGTGGCAACCATTGCGCTGGCCGGTGCATTCTCGTTTATACTGCACACCGTGGCTAACCTCTGGATCTATAAAAACTGTTTTTTATATAAAAGCGCCGAGCAAAAAAGCTACATATTTCAGGCGGCTACGCTGTTGGCAACACTTATATGCATACTCTCTACCATATTGATATTTAAGTTTTACCGCGACAGGAAAAATCTTGACCGCGAAAAATTACTGTATAACCAGGCACAAATAAACTCGCTTAAAGAGCAGCTTAACCCGCACTTTTTGTTCAATACGTTTAATACACTATATGGTATAAGCTTACAGTTTCCGGAGCGCACGCCCGAGCTTATTATGCATGTATCGCAACTTATGCGCTACCAGCTGGAAAGTAATGAGCGTAAATGTGTGCCCCTTGAGGATGAGGTTAACTTTATAAGCAGTTATGTTCAGCTTGAAAAAGAACGCGTGGGCTACCGCTGCAATATTATACTGAACAATGATATAGATAATGAGGGTACTTATAAAATACCGCCCATGCTACTTATTTGTTTTATAGAAAATGCCTTTAAACACGGTACTTGCTCTATAGAAAAGTGTTATGTAGATATAAATCTGTCAGTTAAAGACGGTACCCTTGACCTGCTGGTTAAAAACTCTATACCCGAAAAGAAAACCGATGTGGTATCTACCAAAATAGGGATTAAGAATACTATAGAAAGGCTTAAACTGCAATATGGTAGCGATTATAACCTTGATATTACAGAGAACGGTATCTTTACCGTACACCTTCAATTACAATTAAAAAGGATATGACAGGATCGGGCAAAATACAGTGCATAATTGTAGACGACGAACCTGCGGCCCACTATGTACTGGCTAATTATATTAAGCAAAATGAAAGCTTAGAGCTTGCATATCAGGCTTACAATGGTATTGAGGCGCTTGCTTATCTGGAAAACCATGCACCGGGACTTATGTTTCTTGATATTGACATGCCGGAGATTACAGGCCTTGAAATGCTAAAAAAACTGGCAAAGCCACCCCGAACCATACTTACCACAGCTTATAGCGAATTTGCGCTGGAAAGCTATGAGTATGGCGTTATAGATTACCTGCTTAAACCTATATTTTACCCGCGGTTTTTAAAATCTATTAACCGGTTTATGGAGCTTTCTGCACCAATTGCCCAACAAAAGCAAGAAGAGGCAGTGCCCGATGTAATACATGTTAAGGTAGACAGTGATACCTATCCTATTGAGGTGAAAACAATATTGTATGCCCAGAGTTATGGCAATTATGTAAAGATATTTACGCAACGCCGCAATTATCTGGCTACAACCACCACTAACGACCTGGAAAAGCTACTGCCCTCTGCATTGTTTATGCGGGCGCACAAATCATACATTATAGCGCTTGATAAGGTAGATGAGGTACACAAAGACAATGTGGTAATTAAAAAAACACCCATACCCATAGGGATAACCTATAGGAGGGAGCTGGCTGAGAAGCTAAGCAGTATGAAGAGATAGTAGAAAAAAGGTAGCAGAAAAAAGGTAGCAGATAACCTTAAACCTGAAATAAAAACAACTAATAACCCAAAAACAATAAAGACATGATTAAAGTTAACGCTTATGCAGCTTATGATGCCGAAACGCCATTAAAGCCATTTGATTTTGAAAGGAAAGACCTTAGCCCAAACCAGATACAAATAGAAATATTATACAGTGGCGTGTGTCATAGCGATATACACACGGTGCGCAGTGAGTGGGGTCCGGCTAAATACCCATTAGTACCCGGACATGAAATTGTAGGCAGGATCGTAGCTGTAGGTACCGATGTTACTGCTTTTACCGTAGGTGAACTTGCCGGTGTAGGTTGTTTTGTTGACTCTTGCCGCCACTGCCAGAGCTGTAAAGAAGGCGAGGAGCAATACTGCGAAGAGGGTATGACAGGTACTTATAACAGCTTTGAGCGTGGTACTAACATACCTACTTATGGAGGTTATGCTACCAGCATTAATGTAGATGAAAATTATGCCCTGCATATATCAGATAAGTTACCTCTTGAAGGTGTAGCGCCGTTGCTTTGTGCCGGTATTACCACATATTCGCCACTACGCCACCTTAAAGTGGGTAAAGGCCATAAAGTTGCCGTACTGGGCTTAGGTGGTTTGGGCCACATGGCTGTTAAGTTTGCAGCATCTTTTGGTGCAGAGGTTACCATGCTTAGTACATCACCAAGCAAAGAGGCTGATGCAAGGCAATTAGGGGCACACAATTTTGCCCTGATAACAGATCCTGAAGTAATGAAATCGCTTGCTAATAGCTTTGATTTTATTGTTAACACCATATCGGCACAACATGAGTATGATACGTATCTTAACCTGTTGCGCAAAAACGGCACCATGATAGTGCTTGGTGTGCCGCCTGCACCATCTGTAGCACCGGCTATGTCTCTTATTTGGAAACGCCGCAGTATTATGGGCAGCCTTATAGGGGGTATTAAAGAAACCCAGGAAATGCTGGATTACTGTGCAGAACATAATATTACCAGCGATGTTGAGGTTATTGACATGGCTTATATTAACGAAGCCTATGAACGTATGATAAAAAGCGATGTTAAGTACCGTTTTGTTATTGATATGGCTTCTATGAAAAACTAATTATCCGCCATTTAGCTTTATGTAAGAAGAGGGCAGCCTGTAATAGGCTGCCCTTATTTTATTTTATATCGGTTTTATTAGCTAAAATATCAAGCCATGACAGTATGTATTCTGCCTCTTCCTGCCAGGTGGGCTGGTTCAGTACAAAATGGTTGCGGCCTTTAAACTCCTTATAATCGGTTATAGAATGGTCTTTGTTATACTTTATATAATTCTCATAATTTAAAGAATTAGGGGTTATATGATCGTTAGTACCCGTTATAAATAATAACGGTGCGTGCAGTTTATTAAAATCTAATTTGGCTACATTGCTTAGTGCATCTCTTGTTACCAGTTTCGATTCCGGTATACAATATTCTTCATAGCTTAATGCTTGCTCCTGCGGGTCCATATCATTAGTAAAGGCATATTGCCACTCCTTAAGGGTCATAAGGTGTGTTTTTTTATTAGAAGAAAGGTAACCTAACGGCCCCCAAATAGACTTTAAAAATTGCCATTCAAAAGAAAAAACACCCTTAGGCGGCACGCTGTGTATGGCTACACCACTGTTTACTAAATCACGGTTAACTAATATTTGGGCAATAAGCCCACCAAGAGAGTGACCTATGGCTATAGGCTTTTCGGGCAGGCCAGCTACAATGGCCTCATAATGTGCAATAAGGTCTGAAAGGCGCAGCCCGGCTAAATCAGTATCATTGGGTTGTCTGTTGCGCAATTGTGCTGCAGTATCGTTTTTGTGTGGCCAGGGCGGGGCAATACAGGTATAACCATTAGCCTCAAACCAGGTTATCCAGGCATCCCAAACCCGATGTGTTACAAAGGCGCCGGTTATAAATAAAATTGTTTTACTGTTGTAAGTTGTTTGCATGTGGTAGATTTAAGCAGTTTAGGCTACTGCGAGAGCACGTCTTGTATTTCAGGTTTTCGCTGAAACATTTTTTGGGCAAAGGGGCACAGGGGTAAAATTTTAAGGTTTTTTTCGCGCGCAAAGGCTACTGCTTTGTCCAGTAGTTTCATACCTATACCTTTAAACTCGGGGTTGCCTACGGTATGGTCTATAATAAATTTGTCAGGGCCTGCCCAAACATAAGTCATGATGCCTGCCTCTGTACCTTCTTCCATGGCTTTAAATGCTCCTTTTTTACCGTCGTCTGTATGTAATATTTCCATTAAAGTTATTTCTTGATATTAAAATTGGGATTCTGCTCGGGTAGGGGTACATAGCCGTGCTCACCTTCAATAGATGGGAAACGATGTTCCTGCCACCTTATTTTTGCTTCTTCAATTTTTTCCTGAGACGTGGCTACAAAATTCCAGTAAATATACCGCGGCTCAGGGAAGGGTTCGCCGCCAAAAATGTATACCGTAGTATTTTCGTTCATGGTAAATTTGCACAAAGAGCTGTCTTTAGCCACCAGCAGCTGCCGGGGTTCAAAAACGCTACCATCGCTCTCTATGCTGCCTTCCAGAATATAAAGGCCGCTTTCGCCATACAGGCCTTCGCCTATGGCAACTTCCTGTTTAGAGGTACTTTTAAGTTCTAAAAAGTAAAGAGGGCTGTATACCGGTACCGGCGATTTTTTTTCAAAAGCTTCTCCGGCAATAAGTTTTATGGTAACATCGCCCAGTTTCCATTCGGGCATTTCGGTTTCGGCAACATGTGCAAAAGAGGGGGCCATATCTTCCAGCTCTTTTGGTAGGGCCACCCATATTTGCAGGCCGTGCAGGTTTTTTTCAGAGTGCCTTAAATACTCCGGCGTACGCTCTGAGTGTACAATGCCACTTCCGGCTGTCATCCAGTTTACCTGACCGGGGGTAATTTCAATTTCGGTACCCAGGCTGTCGCGGTGCATTATGCTGCCTTCAAAAAGATAAGTAAGAGTAGATAGCCCAATGTGCGGATGCGGGCCTACATCCATGTTTTCATGGTCGTTTAAGGCTACAGGACCCATGTGGTCTATAAAGGCAAAAGGGCCTACGGTGCGCTTTTCGCGAAAGGGTAACAGCCTGCCTACGAGGAAATTTCCTATGCTTGCAGGGCGCTCCTCTATAATGAGGTTGATATTAGACATATGGTAGATTTCGGGTAGTTAAATTACAAAATATTTATTAATAAGCATAAAATGCCTGTTAAAACATTTCACTTCTCAAAATATTGGTAAATTTTTATCAGCCTTGACAAGGTTACGGTAATAATATGATATCAGTATAGGTCTGAGCCTATACATATTACAGATTCTTTATGGTGTAAAAATAAGTAAGCCCCCAGATAATCCGGGGGCCTACAGCAATCACATCAATCAATTAATAGGTACTAAATGCGCCTCAATATCTTCTCGGCGGTTTTCGTACTGTATGGGTAGCTTAAGTGCTGTGCCAAGGGTTTCAAGCGGCTCATCTACAGTAAACCCGGGGTTATCGGTAGCAATTTCAAACAATACACCTCCCGGTTCCCTAAAATACAGGCTGTGGAAGTAGTTCCTGTCTATTTGCGGAGTAATGTTTAATCCGGCGGCAGTCACTTTTTCGCGGAATTCCATAAGCACTTCGTCGTTTGGTACCCTAAAGGCAACGTGGTGCACGGTGCCATTTGCTACATGGCCCAGTTTTTCTTCTTTAAGTTCAACCAGGTCTACAATATTTGCATTATCAACGGCATCGGTACTATAACGGTAGCGGTTGCCTTCCTGTGCGGTTAGTTTGTATCCAAAAATGTCTGTTAGTATAGCCGCTGTTCTGGTAATACTGTTTAAGGTAAGCGTAACATTATGGAACCCTCTTGTTGCAACATAGGCTTTAACTTCGTCGGTTTCCCAAGGCTTGCGGTCATCG
>JAZKDS010000172.1:342-2364 GCA_040387455.1 Bacteroidota bacterium | reverse complement strand
TTCGGTAAGCTCCAGTTTTAACCCGTCCGGATCAAGAAAGGTAAGGTAGCGTTGTCCGAATTTTTGGGCAGGTTTGTTGTATATCACATTATGGCTGTCAAGGCGCGCCATCCAAAAATCAAGGCTGCCTGTAGGTACAGAATATCCTATTTCGGTAGCCATACCTGCACCCCTGCGGCCCTGCGGTATGCCGCTGCCCCACGGGAAGAATGTAAGTATGCTGCCTGCGCTGCCTGTTTCGTCGCCAAAGTAAAAATGGTAGGTACCCGGATCGTCAAAATTTACTGTTTTTTTAATAAACCTAAGGCCTAATATTTTTGTGTAAAAATCAAAGTTGTGTTTTGCGTCGCCTGCTATAGCTGTTATGTGGTGCAGGCCTAAAATGTTATTTTTCATGATGTGTTATTATTAATTTTTGATACTGTAAAATTACACCACAACCCAGCCTCATAACGTTGAACTAGGACAAGAAGAGGCATTGAACCAGTTCAAGAAAAACGGCCTGCTTTTTATGTTTTTATTGGCTTGGTTTTAATAAAGCTATAACCCTTATGCCTTATTTTATGGCCTAACTTTGAGTAAATCAATATATAAAGGCTATGAAAACTTTAAACTCAATAATATATTTAGCAACTATTGCCATACTGGGTATAACCTTATCCTGCGGTGGCAGCGGAACTGCTGTAAGCCAGGAAAACAATGCAACAATGGGTAATGCATCTGAAGTGCGCACCTCGAGTGATATGAATATATCTCCTGCCAATATGATGGCGCAGGATCCTATGTACCGAAAAAACGATACACTTATACCGGTTAAAGATTCTGTTGCGCCAAATACACCTAACGATTGATAATTTATACTGCTTAAATGCCTGCATTTTAATTATTTGTGTTTTTTTTAATAAAACCATAGGAAAGTTTTAATAAACCGGCATTTATCTTTGATTAACAACTAATAGCAAAAAATTATGAAGAAATTATTTTTTACCACACTATTTGCAGCAGGCCTGATGCTTGCTTCATGTGGCAGCAACAAAACAGAGGGAGAGGCTTCGGTTGATAGTACAGCCGTAGATACCGTTAGTACTGCACCTATGGATGCAGAACCAACAACTACTCCTACCGATACTGCAGTACCTATGAATGATACTCTGGCACCTGCACCATAAAGATATAAGGAGAGGGGAGGGTTTAACTCTTTCCTCTTTATATTTATTCTTTATTTAATGTTTACATAAGATTTTAAAAATACAACGGGTTGTAAATTTGAGGTTTATAAGCCATAAAATATATAATTATGAAAATGCCTTTTAGCAAAACCATAAAAATAGCGGCTTATACTTTTGTATGTGCCGGTTTATTAAGCCTTACCGCATGTAAAGGGAAATCTGATGCCGGTGATGACCACGGATCTGACGATGCTACCGAGGTAAAAGACACTACTCCGCCAGAGGGTATGAGTGCTGTGCCTGCCGGAGATACTATTGTGAGGAAAAATGACACCATTGTACAAACTGGTACTAAAAACGACACCAAGGTTAACCCTGTGGGAGAGCAGGTGCCATAAAAATATCATACATTAAATTTGGGAAAATTGGCGGCCTTTGCGGGCTGCCTTTTTGTTTTTTTAAATTGAGTTAAATAAAAAATCCCCGTGGCATGCCACGGGGATTTAAGCTGATTAATATAGGTTTAGGGGCTTAGTATATAATCTTTTTGCTTACCCTTCCTTTGTTTGTATTTATTTCAACAATAATTACCTCTTGTGCAATGTGCAGGCCGGTAATTGCCGTTTGGGTAGCGTTTATACCATCTTTTTGGTACAGCATCCTGCCACGGATATCATAAATAGTAACATCGGTCATTTCGACAGTGCCGGAATTAATATGGATAGCACCGTTTTGCTGATATAGCACCACCATGTTTTCAAGCGCCGGAGCCTCTGTACCCAGTTGGCCCTGTGGCATATAAACCACTTCAAACCTAGTGTCAAATGTACCTGCATCTGTAGTAAATATATAA
>JAZKDS010000172.1:0-332 GCA_040387455.1 Bacteroidota bacterium | reverse complement strand
GTGTACCTGTAAGGTTATCTTTTAGGTATACCACCTGCCCTGTGCTAAACACGCCATCTACATGGTCAAGGGTTATAGTATACTGGCCAGGAGCTGCAACCATAAAGCCCATAGGTACAACATCTGTAGCTTCAAACGATGGCCTTGCCTGTATGGCTAGGGTGTTATCGGCTACTTTAGAGTACAGTCTTGCGCTGCCTTCGGCTATAATCCTACCGTCATAACCGTAGTCAAGGTCAAGGGTAGCACCATCCATGTAGCCTATTAGCGCCTGGCTAAATGCATTCTCAGTATTGGTTATGTTTAACCAAAGCCTTGATACTGCCGGAGCA
>JAZKDS010000171.1:6605-13007 GCA_040387455.1 Bacteroidota bacterium | reverse complement strand
ATTAAGCGTTTGAGATGCATAGTAGTTACCATTAGCAAGTACTGTATCAGCTGTTAAAGCTGTACCACCTGTAGCAGCAGCATACCATTGTATTGTAATACCTGTAGCAGTAAGATCGGCCACAGTACCTGCATTACAAAACGTTTGTGCAGCAGCAACCGGAGCAGCAGTTACATTCACAGTAATAGCTACCTCTGCCCTTGGGCTTTCGCAACCATTAAGAGTTTGAGACGCATAGTAATTACCCGTTTCTAGAGCAGTAGCAGCTGTTAAAGCTGTACCACCCGTAGCAGCAGCATACCATTGTACCGTTGTACCTGTAGCGGTAAGATCGGCCACGGTAGCAACATTACAAAATGTTTGAGCAGCAGCCACCGGAGCAGCAGTTACATTTATAACAACAGCAACCGGAGTCCTTGTAAAACTCTGACAACCGTTAACGGTTTGTGTAGCATAATAAGTTGTGCCATTTACCAGTGCAGTAGTTGCTGTTAAAGCTGTACCACCTGTAGCGGCAGCATACCACTGTATTGTAGTACCTGTAGCAGTAAGATCGGCCACGGTAGCAGCATTGCAAAGTGTTTGTGTTGCAGCAGCTGTAGGCGCAGGAGTACTGCTAATAACTACAGATACATTAGTAGCTACAGAACATCCTGCTGCGTTTGTAACCGTAGCAGTATATGTTGTGTTAGCCGCAGGCTTTGCATATACCGTTGCACTGTTAGTACCAGTATAAGCAGTAGTAGCATCGGCATTAGTATAAAGACCTGTTGCAGGGCTCCATACCACACTGTTTTGAAGGCTATAAGCAAATACAATATTTGGCCTTAAAGCTAGTGCTCCTTTTGCCGAATAATCTGCCTGAGCTACTGCATCAAGAGAAGCAACACCCGCAGGAGTTACACCATCTTTAGCACCATAATATACACTATCAAATGTAGTAGTACTGGCATTAGTCCTGTTACCAGAACCGTTACCACTATTACCCGCATTATGAATAACCTCTACAACAATATCACTGCCATCCCATGCAAATGGTGCACTAAGGGTAAATGGCACAAGGCCGGTAGCACTTGGAGTATACGTAGCATTATAAACTGTAGTTAAACCTGTTGACGGCACAAAACCGCTTGTCATGTTTGCTACTGTAGTATTACCTATTCTTATAGTAAGGTCATTACAAACACCAGCAGCAACAAAAGCATTAAAATCAAAAGATAATGATGTAATGTTAGCACCGGCAACTAAGCCCTGAGCCTGTAGCTCTGTAGCTTTAAACAACATTTGTGTTTTTGTACCACCGTACCATGCACTAAAAGGGTTTGGCCAAGACGTAGAACCCGGCGCAGTAGCAGTAGTTCCTAAAACCGCATTGCCTGATGCAGTTGCACCAACAGCAGTTAACAATTGAGACGTACCCTCGCATACAGTAGGTGCAGCAGGAGACACAGTTACAGCCGCAGGCAATGCATTTACATTTACAGATACTGTAGCTACAACTGTACAGTTGCTTGTACTATCAAAACCTGTAACAGTATACACTGTATCGACAGCAGGAGTAACAGTTTGAGTAGCACCTGTAAGGTTACCCGGCATCCAGGTATAAGTATAACCTGTATTTGCACTGGTAACTGTAAGCGTTGTGCTTTCTCCTGCACATATATCAGCATCCGAAGCTGTAGCAGTTACAACCGGTGGAGTTGTTACAGTTGCAACAACAGCTATCCTTGCACTTTGACACAGGCCAGTTGCATTAAATGTAATTTTTGGCCTTGAGCTTGATGTTGCAGTACCACCACTACCATTTACCGCACCGGTAATAGTAGCACAAATAGCATTTGCAGGCTGGTTATCGGCATAGGTATAAGTAGTACACACAAAACCGGCAGCATCATATTGTACAACCGATGAAGTATCGCCGTAGTTAACATTGCTGTAACATACCTGAACAACTATATTACTTGTTCCATCCCAGTTAAATGGAGATGTAAACGCATAATTATTAAAACCTGTAGTAAGCGTCTGCGCAGCATTACTATATACTGGCGTAAGGCCATCTATATGGCTTGCTGTAGCTACGTTTTGTGTTGTAGCAGCAATGCTTACAGCAAAATTATTTAAGGTTGATGTACCTAAAGATGTAATAGTAAAACCAAGTGAGTTAAGGTTACCCGGGCTTATACCCGCACCTGCAAGCTCAGTTGCTGTAATTATAAACTGAGATTTTACACCGCCCCAACCATGAGAGTATGGCGAAACACCAAGCCCACCACCTGTGGAGCCACCGGCACCTACAGGAACATTAAGGTTTTGCGTAGTATTACCAGAACTTACGTAATATGTAGTAGTTTGTGTTATTACCGGAGTAGTATAACTTGCACCTGTTTGTAATACGTTACCTCCTGTAGCTGTTGCAAACCACTGAAGTGTAGCACCGGCATTAGCCGTAGCCTGAAGCGTAGCTGCACCCTGGCCACATACAGAGCCCGGCGTAGTTGATACAACCTCGCCAGAATCACATAATGTACCAAACATTACAGGTCCTGCCCAGTCACTAAATAAACTTGCACCACACTTAGACCTTACCCATACATAATATGTAGTAAGTGGAGAAAGTGAGCTGATAGCAGCCGTAGTAACACCCGCAGCAACACTGCCGGTTGCAGTAGCACCCACAGCCGGAGCCGCGTTTGTAGTACCTACATAATATTCATAACCATTAGCCGGAGCTGCCAATGGAGCTGTCCATGATATGTTAGCAGAAACATCTGTAGCAGAAACAAAAGACGCAGCCAATGGCATAGAGCATGATGGCGTAGCTATAACAGAGAAGTTATCTACATACATGTTATCACCGTAAGATGAATGGAACCTAAGCGCTACCAAAAGGTTTGCCTGGTTACCTGCACCGGCCGGTAATGTTACGGTTTTAAATGACCACTGGCTAGTGCCGGCAGCTAACGCTCCGTTATGGCGCGGATAGAACGTGGACGAAGTCCAAGTTGCACCACCATTAGTAGACCACTCAAGCGTTGCACCTTCTAAAAGATAAGTATCTGCAGAATAGGTTGCATTATTTTCGTGATACCAGTAAAATTCAACATTTACACTGTTAACACCTGTAGTAGATAAAGGCGCACTTATAAGCCTTTCTTCAGATCCGGCAGTACCACCTGAACTTGAATAGGCATCATATTTTACAAAATGCGTTCCCTCCTGAGGAGCAACGGTAGGATATAAACCCGAAGTAACATACGATATTTTAGTAGCTGTTTGTATAGTATTTGCTAACTGTGTAGACCAGCAAGATGGTGCCGTAGCTGCATTAAAACCCATTGCATAAGGTACTGCAGTTGCTGTACATGGAGTAGTGAATGTAAAAGCAGATGTCCACACGCTTGTATCTCCACCGCCACAGTTAGCCCTTACAAATAAATAGTAAGTGGTATTAGCAGTAAGCTGATTAACCGTTAAGGCAGCACTGTTTGTTATACCTGTAGGGGTTGTAGTAGTTGTAGGCGCAGTATTTACCGTTGCAAGATAATAATCATAACCGGCAGCAGGACTACTTACAGAGGCAGTCCAGTTGAAAGATGCTGAAGTTACAGTACTTCCTGCAAGCACAACGGCTGTAGGCGCAACACACGTTGCAAGTGTAGTAAATGTACCTGTTGCAGAGTAGCCGTTGCCGCCCCCTCCTAGGTTAGGTATATGAGACCATACCGAATTTACAGTACCATTAGATGCCTGTACCCTTATATGATAAGATGTTAGTGCAGTCAGGCCTGTAATAGTGGCCGTTGTAGCATTAACAGGATTATTAGCATAGTTTGTCCATGTGCATGAACCCGGAGTTTTATACTGTATGTTGTATTGCGTTGCCCCGGTAGGTGCAGTCCAGTTTAAAGTTGCCGAAGTTGCATCAAATGTTGTAGCCGCAAAGGTACGCACAGGGTTTGGCGCAGTGGCTCCCTGTGGAAAATATGAATACGTTAAACCGTTTGGTATAGAAATAGCAGTATTTGCTGTATTAAAATACATACCATTACTATTGTTGTTTGCCATTACCGGATTTGCCCAGGTACATGAAGAACCCGCAGGAACGTTATCAAGCATGATGCTGTTAACATTTGCAGCCCATGCTGTAGCACCACCGCGTATACCAACATCAACGCCCGTATCTGCAGTATCACCTATAGCACAGTTACCATAAACAATTTCTATGTAGTTAGGCTTAGTAGCATGGGTAGATTCGTAAAAGCGAATCTGAATATTAAGCCTGTCAACAGTTGCAGAGCTTTCATAACGCTTAAAGTTTTTGTATTGTACCACAAAAACTTCATTATCGCCCGTACCCTCAACCTGCCACCCAAGGCTGCCGGGAGCCGTTGTAGCATTTGAATAAGCATTAAGGTCGGCTCCATAAGCCGAGACAACACCGCTTGTTGTACCACCGCCGGGGTTAGATGATAACGGTGTATAACCTGCCGAACTTGTCCAGATTACTGTACCAAAACCAACAAAACCGTTGGTATTGATGTTAAGGTCCGTTTGGGCTGTACCCAGGTAATTGAATGCAAAACCTGCAGGGAATGTTACCCTGTAGTTAATGTCATCCAGCGACGCCGCAAGGCCGTCTCCCGTAGAAGAAGCCAATACAGTAGGTGCTGCAAGCTCGGTATAAGTACCGGAGGTTGCACTAAATCCATACTGAATAGCAGTTTGCCCAAAGCTGACTAAGGAGACCAGCATAAAGGCAACCAGTAAAGTAAATTTTTTCATGAATAGTGATGATTAATTAAAAGTTATTAAATCTATAAAAAAGGTGGACTAATAAATTCACAACATGATTTTTTATCGCATAAACAACGAAAAAGTTAATTAATCAGTAATATATACAAAAAAATAACAAAATAAAACAAATATATCATGTTAAATTATGTTAAACACAACATCAAATTCTCTTTGTAATCTTCTTACAATTAATATTTAGATATAAAAAAAGCTCCAAATTGGAGCTTTAGTGTTATAATTTTGATAAAATTTACATTTTTCAATGTATTTTAAACAATTTATTCTGCAATGCTTTCTATGTTAACCATTTCGTTAGCATCTGCTTTATAATCTACTCCTGTAAGGTCAAAACCAAACAGGTTATAAAAATCTTTACGGTAGCCTTCAAGGTCGCCTATTTCAGCAAGATTTTCGGTTGTTGCCTCATTCCATAGTTTAGCCACTTCTGCCTGAACATCCTCACGCATTTCCCAGTCATCTATACGTATCCTTCCTTTTTCGTCTACAGGAACATCATTACCGCTATACAATCTTTGACGGTATAAACGGTCTATTTGTTCAATAGTTCCTTCATGCAGGCCTTTAGCCTTCATAATTTTGTATAACAACGATATATATAAAGGAATAACCGGTATAGCAGAACTTGCCTGTGTTACCAGCGCTTTATTAACCGATACATAAGCGTGTCCGTTAATATCTTTAAGTTTATCCGCTATTTCAAAAGCGGTAGCTTCAAGGTGGTCTTTAGCACGGCCTATAGTACCTTTACGGTACACCGCCTCTGTAACGGCCGGCCCTATGTAAGAATAGGCAACCGTTGTAGCTCCATCGGCAAGTACACCCGCATCTTTAAGCGCATCAATCCACATGGCCCAGTCTTCGCCCCCCATAACCACAACAGTATTGTCTATATCTTCCTGAACGGCAGGCTGTATGGTAACTTCAGATACTTTTCCGGTATGAAAATCAACCGTTTTATTACTAAATACCCCACCTATTGGCTTAAGTGTACTACGGTGCAGCACACCCGTATCAGGATGCTGGCGCACCGGAGAAGCAAGGCTATAAACCACAAGGTCTACCTGGCCCAGGTCGGCTTTAATAATATCAATTGTTTGCTGTTTTATTTCTTTACTAAATGCATCGCCGTTAACACTTTTGGCATATAAACCGGCAGCTTTTGCTTCTTTTTCAAATGCGGCAGAGTTATACCAGCCCGGTGAAGCCGTTTTACCTTCAGATGGTGCTTTTTCAAAAAACACGCCCACAGAGGCGGCATTACTGCCAAAGGCAGCGCTTATGCGCGATGCAAGGCCAAACCCCGTAGATGCACCTATTACCAGTACTTTTTTAGGGCCATTAGCTATTGCGCCGTTAGATTTTACATATTCAATCTGGTTCTTAACGCTTTGCGCGGCACCATCGGGGTGAGCCGTAAGGCAAATAAACCCGCGCATTCTTGGTTCTATAATCATAATCTGTGTTTTCGTTTATTTATTACTGGCAAATATAAAAATAAAATGACTATAACTTATGTCTGGATTACTGCGGCATTGTTCAAATTTGATACATTTGCTTTAACAATAAATAATATGCATTTTGGAAGAC
>JAZKDS010000171.1:0-6595 GCA_040387455.1 Bacteroidota bacterium | reverse complement strand
AGATTTTGTCAAAAAACCATACAATCCGTGGAAAAGATATTGGATTTTCACTATCTCTGGCAGCGTAGCGGGAATGATTTTATTTCTGCTTTTAGACTTTTATGAATCACAGCCTCCAAATATTTTAATGATCCTTGCTCTCTTTATTATGCCCGTAACCCTTGCTTTTATAATGGTATTTGGGCACCGCGATTATAAAAACGTTTTGCCCAAAACATTTACAGCCGGCATGCTGGCATCAATTATGTGCTATTGCATTACATTAATTATTTTTGGCCTTACCCACAAAAAAACAATTTTTTCTGAAACCTTAGAATTATTTGCAGCTATTATAGGAGTCTACTTCATTTTATTTGGATTATGCTGGATTATTGCCTTCCCAATACTGAAAATAAAGCAAAAAAAATATAGGAGAAGCCTGCCAAACCTTAATTAAGCAATGCCCTGGCGTGAGTAAGTGCAGATTCACTTATATCTTTACCGCTTAGCATCTCGGCAATTTCTCGCACACGCTCATCCTGGCTAAGCAACTTAACTTCACTTACTGTATTTTCGCCTTCGGTAGTCTTAAACACTTTGTATTGCCTGTCTCCCTTGGCAGCTATTTGTGGTAGGTGAGTTATCGCAAACACCTGCATTTCATGACTCATAATCTTCATGATGTCGCCCATTTTATTTGCTATTTCACCCGAAACCCCCGTATCTATTTCATCAAAAACAATAGATGGGAGTTTTGAATAATTAGCCAATACCGCTTTTACCGCCAGCATAATACGAGACATCTCCCCTCCTGATGCTACTTTTTTCATAAGGCCAAAGTCGCCTCCTTTATTAGCACTAAACAAGAGGCTTATAACATCTTTACCATTATTGTAATATGACTCGCCCTGATTAAGACCAAACTTAAACCGCGCATTAGGCATACCCAGCTGCGCCAGTATAGCCATCATTTTTTCTACCAGTACAGGTATTGCTATTTGCCTTGCCTCATGCAATTGCACAGCAATAACATCTGTGTCCGCTTTCAATTTTTCGGCCTCAGCTTCTTTTTGTTTTATAGCATCTTCAAGTCCATCGGCCAGTAATACTTTATTATCCAGGTCATCCTGAATAGAAAGCAGCTCCTCTACCGTGGCAACCTGGTGCTTTTTTTGTAGTGTATAAATAAGCTGCAACTTTTGGTTTACACGCTCTAGTTCTTCGGGATCATCCGACAGGCTATCATATGTTTGAGATAGTGTTTCGGCTACATCGTCAAGCTCAATAATCAAACTCGATATGCGCTCATAAAACACACTATATTCTTCTGAAATATTGCTTATTTTTTGCAGGCTGGCTTTAATCTCTTTCAGGCTTTGCACTGCCCCCACCTGTTCTTCATTGGCTATGGCTAATGCTTTAGCAATACTTTCTTTTATAAATTCTACATTGCTCAGCTTTTCAAGACCTGCTTCAAGCTCCGCCTGTTCACCTGCTTTTAGCTTAGCCTCTAAAAGCTCATTAAGAAGATAGGTATTATAATCCTGCTCTTTAGTAAGCGAACCTTTTTGTTCTACCAACTTTTTTAATGCAGACAATACCGCTTTATACGCCGCATTTTGTTTTTTATAAGCTTCCAGCAAAGTATCATTACCTGCCACTGCATCTAATATCTGCATTTGGTAGTGCTCATCGCTAAGCTCACGGGTTTGCTGCTGGCTGTGTATATCAATTAAAAAATTGCCTAATTGCTGCAATTCAGCCAGGTTAACCGGACTATCATTTACAAAAGCACGGCTTTTACCCGATGGCAATATCTCGCGACGGATAATGGTAACGGCCTCATAATCCAGGTCGTTTTCAGTAAAAAAACCTTCAAGGTTATAGTTGGCAATTTTAAAGTGGGCTTCAACCACACATTTTTGTTCCTTATTTTTAAGAGAAGTAAGATCGGCACGGTTGCCCTGTACCAAGCCCAATGCCCCCAAAATAATAGATTTACCGGCTCCCGTTTCGCCGGTTATGGTACTAAAATTACCCGTAAAATCTATATTCAGGTGCTCTATAAGAGCAAAATTTTTAATCTGTAGTGTTTGAAGCATATAGTTGTTTGTGTGCTTAAAGCAATACAAATATAGTGTTTAATAGAAAACTATATAAATACAAATTGCACTAACAAGCAAAAACCCATTAGTGCAACACGATATTATTTTATATTATAACCCTACTTTATTTTAGCCCACTTACTGGCATTGATAGGGGATATACGATTAAGTGTTTCTACCAGCTTTGTTACAGTTACCGGCGGCCCGGCAGAGAACATGTTTGCAATTTCATCGCTCTTGGCATCAAAAAAAACACGTGTTATGTAAGCATTAGGGCGCACTTTGTACAAATCGCTAAGGGTTATTATTGCAGCAATTGCTTTTTCTTTGCCCTCTTTTAGGTTGTCAGCCATTTTATCAAGCGCACCTATGTGGTACTGATACATAGCCTCTCTAAAAGGCGTATAGGTATTAGATAGTATATCATTAACCAAAAAATAACGACTTTGGTTACCATCCTGCTGGCTCCAGCCCTTAAATCCTGCTGTGCCCTGAGCCACATTCACAATGCCCTGTGCAGCTTCATAATAAGGCGTACCGCCCTGCAAAGCAAATGTATCGGCATCAAGTGCAATAATTATATTAGCATAAAAACCTACAAGAGACATCAGGTTAGAATCGAACGTATTAGGGTTATAAGTAAGGTTCTCCCCTTCTACATATCTAAAAGCAATATCTTTATCGTTAACATTAAGTATAGGTGAAGGATAGGTAGAATTGTATACCGGCCTTGTAGCACCTACAAGCAATGTTGCGCTAAAGTTATTACTATCATAAGCCGAAAGGTTAAAAACCATAGAGCAATCAATACGCTCGCTACGGTTAAAGTTGCGTGATGTAAACTTAGTATTGTTTACAAAGTCCTGCAATGATTTTTCAAGCGTTTTAAATATTTGAGGGTTAACATCGGTAATACGGTCATAATTTACCTTAACCACACAATTAAGCTCCTGGGCCGTAGCGGCACTAATACCAGCAAAAACCAAAAGTAGTACTAAATATCTATACATTGTAATGCCTTTTTATCTTGTTTATTATATCTTGAGCAACAGCTTCTTTACTTTTTAGCTCCATAGGCTCTTCATTAAAACTGCTATCTATAAAGGTAACTTTATTAGTTGCTTTACCAAAACCTGCCCCTTCATCATTAAGCGAATTCAGAACTATCAAATCTAAGTTTTTTTTCACAATCTTAGCCTTCGCATTTTCAATTTCATTCTCAGTTTCCAGTGCAAAGCCTATCAAAAACTGTGCTTTTTTCTTTTCACCTAAAGATGCCAGTATATCCTTTGTCTTTTCAAGTTCCAGCATTAAAGTGCTTTCGCTTTTTTTAATTTTTTGTGGCGCCACTGTTTTAGGCCTGTAATCGGCCACGGCAGCAGCTGCAACAGCCACATCCATACCATCAAAATATTCGTGACATGCAGCATACATATCCTGAGATGATGTTACCATAACCACCTTAACCTGCCCATGCTGTAGCTTTAAATGAGTTGGCCCGCTTACTAAAACTACCTCTGCGCCTTCATTAGCCGCAACTAAAGCTATATCATAGCCCATTTTACCGGTACTGTGGTTGCCTATAAAACGTACAGGATCTATAGGTTCGTATGTTGGGCCGGCAGTAATCAGTATTTTTTTTCCGCGAAGTGGCAGTTTAGCCTCAATATCCCGCTCTAAAAAGGTAACAATATTTTCAGGTTCGGCCATACGCCCTTCGCCGTGAAGGCCGCTGGCAAGTTCGCCACTTTCGGCAGGAATAATGATATTTCCAAAAGATTGCAGCTTATCAAAGCTATCTTTTGTAGAAGGATGCTTATACATATCTAAATCCATAGCCGGGGCAACATATACCGGACATTTGGCAGATAAATAAGTAGCTATAAGAAGATTATCAGAATTGCCCGAAACCATTTTAGCCATAGTATTGGCAGTGGCGGGTGCAATTATAAAGTAGTCGGCCCAAAGGCCCAGTTCTACATGGTTGTTCCAAACCGCGTTTTCATCCTCATCATTATAAAAAGACGAAAAAACCGGATTTTTACTGAGTGTAGATAGTGTGAGCGGGGTAATAAAATTTTTAGAGGCAGGCGTCATGACAACCTGTACATGTGCGCCTGCCTTTATAAATAGCCTTACCAGCGAGGCTGTTTTATATGCGGCAATGCCCCCGGATATGCCGAGTAATATATTTTTACCGCTTAAAACAGACATGGTAAATAAAAAATTATAGTTCGTCCGGATTCCTGTACGAAGTTTTACCTTCAAGCCATTCCTGCACTGCAAGTGCGTGTGGTTTAGGCAGTTTTTCATAAAACTTAGAAACCTCAATTTGTTCCTTGTTTTCAAAAATTTCCTCAAGGCTGTCATTATAAGTGGCAAACTCTTCAAGCTTTTCAATCAATTCCTTTTTTATTTCGGTATTAATTTGGTTAGCCCTTTTAGCCATAATGGTAATTGCCTCGTATACGTTACCTGTCGGTTCTTCTATCTTGCTCTTGTTATAGGTAATAGTGTTTACGGGAGCCGTTGTTTTCTTTAAATCCATGACTTATTTTTTAGAAAAATTTTGTAATTCAGTATCAATTTTTGCAAGCATTTTATCTGCCTGTTCTTTGTATTTTGTTTCCGACTTAAATTTAATAAGTGCGCTGTAATTGTCTTTAGCCGCTTTAAGCCTTTCTTCCATCTTGTAAGACACACTGTTTACAGCAAGTTCATAAGAGGCATCAAATCTAATAAAAAGGGCGTCTTCTTTATAAATAGAGCCCGGAAAATCAAGCAAAAAGTTATCAAAAGACTTTATAGCTGCATTATAATCTCCAAAATACTCTGCCGTTTGGCGGTATTGCTTGGCAATTTCAAAGGCTTTTTTCTCTAATTTTTCACGCAACTCCTTTACAAGCTGGTTAGCCTCAGGCATGTATTGCGAATTAGGGTAAGCATCAATAAACGACTGAATTTTTTCGAGCCCTTTATACGTATCTACCTGATCCAAAGAATAACGTGGCGAAAGAAAGTAATATGATTTAGCACCTAAAAATGCAGCTTCTTCTACCTTAGTACTTTTTGGGTACTGTGCCACAAAACTTTCAAACTGGTAACTTGCAGTGTGGTATGTTTTTGTTTTGTAAAGCGACATAGAATACATGTAAAACAGTTTTTCAGCCTGTTGCTTGCCACGGTATGACTGCGCTATTTGTTCAAAAAGGCGAATGGCCTTGTAGTACTTTTCTTTATCGTAAAGCTTTGTAGCTACTTCATATTTAATTTTAACATCATCTGTTTTAAGCGCTTTTTGAAATTCGCTGCATGATGTAAGTAATAATGCCGATAGAAGTATGTAAAAAATTCTTGCCATATGGATAGTTTAGCTGCCGGGCAGCTGCTGTTTTAAAAGCAACTGCAAATTTAGTTAATAATTACGGAATACAAAATCTTTTTTTGCATGATGTAAAGCACAAAAAAAGATGCCTTAAACAGGCACCTTTCCTTAAACTCTTTTATATGGTATTTATTGTGCAAACACTGGGCTCTTAAGCAATTTATTAATGGCTTACAGCTATGTTTACTTTATTCTTTTTTACAAATGCCGTAAGGCGATTGGCCAGGTCCTGGTTAATATTTACAAGCGGAAGGCGCACAAAATCTTCGCAAAGGCCAAGTTCTTTAAATACATGCTTGATTCCGGCGGGGTTACCCTGCTCAAAAATCATGTCTATACTGTCGGCAATTTCATAATGAAGCCTGTAAGCCTCATCTACATTGCGTTGCAGCCCAAAACGAACCATTTGAGAGAACTGCTGCGGAAAACCTTCGCCTATTACAGAGATTACCCCTGCTCCACCGGCAAGTACCATGGGCAATGTAACCATATCATCGCCGCTAATTACTAAAAAACCTTCGGGCTTATGCTGTATAAGCCTCATGGCCTGCACAATATCTCCGGCAGCCTCTTTTATAGCCACAATGTTATCAAAATCATTAGCCAGGCGTATTACCGTTTCAGGAAGCATATTGCTGGCCGTGCGGCCCGGAACATTATATAATATAATAGGTAATGGAGATGCCTCGGCCACCATTTTAAAATGCTGGTAAATACCCTCCTGCGTTGGCTTATTATAATACGGTGAAACCGAAAGTATAGCTACAAACTCACTAAGGTCGGCAGCTTTTATTTCTTCCACAACCTCTTTAGTGTTATTACCGCCAATACCCAAAACAAGCGGAAGCCTGCCGCCATTTGCCTTTATAACCGTCTTTATAACAAGGTCTTTTTCAGATTTATCCAGTGTAGCGGCCTCTGCTGTAGTGCCCATTACCACAAGATAATCTATACCACCTTCTACCTGAAAATTTACAATCCTCTCAAGTGCTTCGGTATCAACCGAAAGGTCTTTTTTAAAAGGCGTTATCAATGCAACGCCTGTGCCTGTTATTGACTCCATGGCTATAGTTTATTAAGTATCTTTAAATATTTTACAAGTTCTTCCGAAAATTCTTCAAATTTT
>JAZKDS010000170.1:0-4219 GCA_040387455.1 Bacteroidota bacterium | reverse complement strand
CTTTCTTTTCATAATGTTGACATTTATTAGTCAACTTTTTTCAGGACGAGACATGGCTATAAAAAAGCCCCGCAGTATATGCGGGGCTCTCTTCAATTTAGTATCTGAAAAAAAGAATTAGTGTTTTGTTGTAAAACCGTCATCGCTTAGTTCGCGGTGATCATAATCAGCTACAATCAGCTCCTCATAATTAGGTGGGTCTTTTTTGCTGAATCTGTTTATGGCGCTGTCAAATATCATGTATACCACAGGTACTATAATAAGTGTAAGAAAAAGTGAACTGGTAAGGCCACCTATAATTACCCATGCAAGGCCATTGTTCATGGCAGCTGCCGCACCTGTTGCCAGTGCAATAGGAAGCATACCAAATACCATGGCAATAGTTGTCATGAGGATAGGGCGAAGACGGGCATGGTTAGCCTGTACAAGCGCATTAAATGTGGTTTCTCCCTCTGCCTTACGGTGGTTGGTAAAGTCTACAAGTAATATCGCATTTTTACACACAAGGCCAATAAGCATAATAACCCCTAATATGGTAAATATATTTAACGTATTGTTAGTAAGCGCTAACGCCACTAATGCCCCAATAAATGAAAGCGGTATAGAGAACAGTACCACAAACGGGTATACAAAACTGTTATAAAGGCCTACCATAACAAGGTATACCAATATGATACCGGCTAATAGTGCAATACCCAGCGTACCAAAACCTTCGGCCTGGTTTTCTTTATCCCCACCCCAAACGTAGTTTACACCTGTAGGGCGTTTCATGGTTTTAAGGTAGGTGTTTTCCCAGTTGTCTGCCACGGTACCACTTGGCACACCGGCAGCCTGCGCCTGTATGGTTACAGAGGCACTCTTATCTCGGCGCTCCAGGAAGCTTGGCCCAGAACTTTCGGTAACATTAGCAAATTGCGATAGTTTTATCTGTTCATCACTCTCATTAATAAATACAAGGTTTTTTACATCGTTAATGCTGGAACGGTTGTATTCGTTAAAACGGATGTTAATGTCATATTCATATTCGCCTGCACGGAATTTACCATCGGTATTACCGTTAAAAGCTGTTTGCATGGTCATACCCACGGTTTGTAACGATAAGCCAAGCGACGACATTTTATCGCGGTCTACCTGTACCCTTACCTCTGGGCTACCCCCTTCAGATGTTAGCTTTATTGCCGTAGCGCCAGTTACTTTAGCCAGGTTTTTAGCAGCCTCATTTGCAAATTTCATGGCACTCTCCACATCCGGGCCGGTAACGGTTAAGGCTATAGGAGCCTCATCTGCACCACCCATTATACTTACCGGTACGGTTTTTATTTTAGCGCCTACCAGTTCTTTCTCTAAAGCTCTTTTTACATCAGCGGCAAATATAAAGGTGTTGTCAGCACGTTCTGCACGGTCTATCAAAGTTACTTTTATCTCTGCTTTATAAGCGGTAGATTGTGTTGCGCCCATACCTTCGCTGGTTTGACCCACGGTAGTAATAAGGCCGTCAACCTCTTTAAGGCCTTGCAGGTATTTCTCTGCTTTTTGTGTGGCAAGGTTAGATTGCTCTACAGATGCATCTTTAGGCAGCTCCATTTGTACCAGGAACTGACCCCTGTCCATTTTAGGGAAGAACTCTCCACCTATAAAGCCGGCCACAAGCAACCCAATAGATGAGAAGAACAATAGTACTACAATAAGTAACGTCCATCTTTTATGGCCAAGGCTCCATTTTAGGATGCCGGTAACCCAATGTGTAAATTTATCAAGACCCCTTTCGAACGTAAGGATGGTTTTTTCAAAATAATTTTTACCGGTTAGGTGTTCCAGTTTACCAAAACGGCTGGATAGCCACGGTATTAATGTAAATGACGATAGTAAAGATAGTGCTGTTGCAATTACAACGGTAACACAAAATTGCGATATAATACCAGATACCAGGCCGCTGCTCATTGCAATAGGCAGGAACACTACTATAATTACTACGGTAATTGCCGTAACGGTAAAGCCTATCTCGGCGGTACCGTCATAAGCGGCACGCACGCGGTTTTTGCCCATCTCCATATGGCGGTAAATGTTTTCAAGTACCACAATGGCATCATCTACAAGTATACCTACCACCAATGATAAACCAAGTAAGCTCATAAGGTTAAGGGTATAGCCCATAAGGTAAATACCTATAAATGTGGCAATAAGCGATGCAGGTATAGATACCATTACAATAAGCGCGTTCCTTAAACTGTGAAGGAAGAACAACATTACAAATGCCACAAGGAATACCGCTATAAATAAATCGTGTATTACCCCGCTGGCAGCCTCAAGTGTAAAGTCGCTGCTGTCATCGGCTATTTGTAGTTTAAGGCCATAGTTTTTATAATCATTCTCAATTTTGGCCAGGGCCGCTTTTGTATCTTCACTTACAGATACCGCATTGGCATCTGTTTGTTTGATAATTTGCAATACAATAGCGCTGTTACGGTCTACACGCGCAATTTTTTCTATTTCTTTCTGGCTGTCCTGCACGTCGGCAATTTCACCCAGGCGCACCTGTATGCCATTTTTAGACGATACTACCAGCTTACGCATTTCTTCTACATCGCGGTATTTGCCCGATAAACGCACCAGCATAGAGTTTTCCCTCGTTTGGATATTACCCGTAGGGAAATCAAGGTTAGAGGCTAATATGGCTGCCTGAACGTTAGGTATAGAAAGGCCATAACCTTTTAGTTTTTCCTGGTCAAGGCTTACCTGTATTTCACGCTCTTCACCACCCACAAGGTTTACCTGTGCCACACCGTTTACACGGGCAAGTATAGGCTCTATCTTTTTATCAAGAAGGTCATAAAAAGCTACCTCGTCCATTTTTGCGGTAGCGCCAATGGTAATAATAGGTAAGTCGCTTAATGAGAATTTATTTAGAGACGGAGGGTCTACATCATCTGGTAAATCTTTCTCAATGGCGTTTATCTTTCGTTGCGCATCATTAAGAGAGTAATCGGCATCGGCTTCTGCCTGAAGCGTAACCATAACTACCGAAAGGCTTTCGTATGATTTAGATTCTACTTTTTTAACCAGCTCGAGCGATGATACCGCGTCTTCTATTTTTTTTGTTACGGTGTTTTCTACCTCACTGGGCGATGCACCCGGGTATACCGTAGTAATGGTAACTACGTTAATCTCGAACTTAGGTATAAGCTCATAACTCAGGCTGCTGTAGGTAAAAAGCCCACCCAGCGTAAGTATAATGAACAACACTATAACAAGCGTTGGCCGTTTTATAGATATTTCTGCTATTTTCATTTTTTATCTTTTATACCCCTTAGGGGATTTAGGAGCTTATTTTATAGCACTTACTTTAGCGCCATCAGTAAGGTTTATCTGTCCGCTGGTTACCACAATTTCACCTTCATTAAGGCCGTCAAGCACTTCTACCTGATCGCCAAAAATGCGTCCTGAAACAATTTTAGTAAGTGTAACAACGCTGTCTTTTACAACAAACACCTGGTTGTTTGCCACACCGCCCACAAATGCAATACGAGGTATGGTTTTAATAGGAGTAGTTTGTTTAACACCCGCGCTAAAGTTAGCGGTGCCATACATACCTGCTTTAATTTCGCTGTCAGGATTATTAGCCACTTCTATTTCTACCGGAAAATTTAATGAACCATCTGCCTTAGGGGCAATAAAAGTAATTTTACCGGTAAATGTTTTATCAGGGTATACGCTAGCCGTTACTTTTATGCTGTTGCCCAGTTTAAGGCCTGCAACATGCTGCTCGTCTACATTTACTTTTAATTTAAGAGTAGATACATTTACAAGTTCAAACAAAACAGTTCCCGGAGCTACAACGCTTCCCGGCTCTATGTTACGTTTGTTTACAATTCCATTAATGCTCGATTTAATACTGGCATCGCCTATGTTTATACGGGCAGCATCATATTGAGATTTTGCATTTGTAAGCTGTAGTTTAGCTTGATCAAGCTGTTGCTTTGTTACGCCGCCTGTTTTAAAAGCATTTTCATAACGCAATGCATCACTTTGTGCATTTTCATAAGTTGCTTTTGCATTTTGCAGCTGTATGTTAAGCTGGTCGCCTTTTATAATGGCAAGCGTTTGGCCTATGCGAACGGCATCGCCCTCATCTACCAGTACTTTTACCACACGGCCTGAGTTTTCTGATGGAAATTCCAGCTCCTGAGATGGCGTAAAGTTGCCATTAGCAATATAATCC
>JAZKDS010000169.1:1733-3003 GCA_040387455.1 Bacteroidota bacterium | reverse complement strand
CCTTTGCCGACTCGTCTGCTATAGCGGTATATTTACTTGCTAAAAAAACGCGTCAAAAGGTTACCGTAGCCTTATCCGGCGATGGTGGCGATGAGCTTTTTGCCGGTTATAATAAGCACAAAGCTGAATTAATGGTCAGAAATAGCCCTGTATTGAACATGCTGCTCAAGCCTTTAGCCCCGGCCCTTGCCTTATTACCTCAAGCCAGACATAGTAAATTTGCCAACTTATTCCGCAAAGTTCATCGCTACGCCGATGGAGCAAACCTTTCGCCTGCTGAACGCTACTGGCGCTGGTGCAGTATACAAACACAGCCGCAGGCACTCGGGTATTTTAGTAATAAGAGTTTGGTTGATATAGCCGCCGTAAATACCAGGCGAACAGCCATTACAGATTACATTAAGCCTTCAGGTAGCATTAACGATATACTGTATGCCGATACGAATATGGTGCTTCCTGGCGATATGCTTACAAAGGTTGATTTGATGAGTATGGCAAATAGCTTAGAAGTGCGGGTTCCTTTACTTGATTACAATGTTGTTAACTATGCATTTTCATTGCCGGCCGCCTATAAAATTGACGCCGGGGGAGGGAAGAAAATATTAAAAGATGCATTCAGAGATATATTGCCAAGCGAGCTGTACAATAGGCCAAAGCATGGTTTCGAAGTGCCATTGCGTAAATGGCTAATAGGGGGCCTCAACCATTTAATAGAAGGACAACTGTTTAGTAAAGATTACCTTATTGCGCAAAACATATTTGATTTCAGAAAGGTTGAGACGCTTAAAAAACAGCTATATAGCGACAACCCCGGCGATGCACATGCCACAATTTGGGCTTTACTCGTATTTCAATACTGGCACAAGAAATTCATTGCTTAAAAATGCCTAAAGTACTAAGGATAATTAATCGTTTAAACCTAGGTGGGCCTACATACAATGCGGCTTACCTTACTAAGTATATGCATCCCGAGTATGAAACACTATTGGTTTCAGGAATGCTGGATGAAAGTGAGCAAAGCTCTGAATATATAGTTAAGGATCTGGATTTGTACCCTGTGTATATGCCCGAAATGTACCGAGAGCTTAATCCATTTAAAGATTACAAGTCTTATTTTAAGTTGCGAAAACTTATTGAAGAATATAAGCCGGATATTGTGCATACCCATGCCGCAAAGGCGGGCGCTGTAGGCCGTTTGGCGGCCATTCACAGCGGGGTAAAGGTAATAGTACATACTTTTCACGGGCATGTATTTCATGGCTATTTTAAT
>JAZKDS010000169.1:0-1723 GCA_040387455.1 Bacteroidota bacterium | reverse complement strand
AACAAAAATGTTTATTGAAATTGAGCGCTACCTTGCTAAACGCACAACCTCAATAATTGCCTTAAGCGAATTGCAGAAAAACGAACTGGTAAATACGTTTAAAATAGCGCCCGAAAACAAGTTTAACATAGTGCCCTTAGGGTTCGATCTTCGCAGATTTGAAGAGAATAAAGAAGAAAAACGAAAGCGTTTTCGGGCTCAATACAATTTATCGCACGATGAAGTTGCAATTGGTATAGTTGGTCGCTTAGTGCCTATTAAAAACCATGCCTTATTTATTAATGCAATTAGGCAGATTAGTGAAATTACTCATTGCAAAATAAGGGCTTTTATTATTGGCGATGGCGAAGAAAGAGGAAATTTGGAGGCCTTAGCCAAGCAGCTAAATATGAATTATGGAAACAGCGCACAGGAAAAACATCTACTAACTTTTACCAGTTGGATTAAGGAAATTGATGTTTCGAATGCCGGCATGGATATTATCGCGCTTACGTCTAATAATGAAGGCACTCCTGTAAGCCTTATAGAGGCACAAGCATCGGGCAAACCTATTGTTTCTACAAATGTTGGCGGTATAGAAAATATTGTAATTCCCAATCGTACCGCGTTGCTTTCGCCAGCGGGCAACACCTCTGCATTTTCTGAAAATCTTTTGAAACTTGTGGAAAATCCCGGCTTAAGGGATACAATGGCTCAATCAGGTGCGGATTTTGTTCGGCAAAAATTCAGCTACCAACGTTTGTGTAGCGATATGATACAGTTGTATAACCAATTGTTGATGCGTTGAAACATCAACAAGCCTTTTTCTTAGATTTGCAATTATATGCCCTTAATGAAAAAGCCGTTTCTACAGTTAATAATTTTTTTTGCAGCTATTTGCACACTACCATCCTGCCGTTCACTTTATCCAAATCAGGTATTTAAACAAAAGGATTACCAATATTTCGATTTAGCGCAAAAAGAAGTCGGTCAATATTTGATACAACCTGGTGATATATTTACAATAAGGGTATTTGCACGAGATGGCTTTAAGCTTATAGATATATTGGGCTCCACTTCCGCTACACCAAACACCAGTGTGGGCAATAGTACAACCGCCAACTCATTTACATTTGTTGTAGATAAAGAAGGTGTAGTAAAACTACCCGTGTTAGGTTTCTTTTATGTAAAGGGATATACTGAAACTGAATTGGAAAGAGTATTGGCTGAAAAATATGCCGGTTTGTTTGTAGATCCGTGGGTATCTGTAAAAGTAATAAACCGCAGGGTTTTTGTTTTTAAAGGAAGCTCTGCTGTTGTTGTTTCGTTAGAGGAATTTCCTATTTCCTTAATTGAAGTAATTGCCCGCACCGGTGGATTAGATAATGATACAAAAGCTTTTAAAATTAGGGTGATACGTGGCGATATTAAAAACCCGCAAATTTATTTAGTTGACCTGTCCACCATTGAAGGTATCCGCAAGGCCGACCTTTCTGTACAGCCAAATGACATCATTGTGGTAGACCGCAAGAAAAGAGTAGTATCCGATGTATTAAAAGAGATAAGCCCTTATTTAGGCGCTATTACGACTATTACTACGTTCATAATTTTATTCAGAACCATTGGAAAATAAAACCACTGAAAGCCCTCTTACACAACCTTCGTTTAACCCTGTTGACGACTTTAACCTGGGCTTACTTATTTATGTAATTAATAAATCGGTAGTGTGGGTTGTGCTTGTTAT
>JAZKDS010000168.1:18195-19343 GCA_040387455.1 Bacteroidota bacterium | reverse complement strand
TTATCGGTCAGGCGGCCTTCGTCAAGCACTTGCAGCAATATATTGAAGGTATCGGGATGGGCTTTTTCAATCTCGTCAAGCAACACCACGCTATACGGCTTGCGACGCACGGCCTCTGTAAGCTGGCCACCCTCATCATAACCTATGTACCCTGGAGGCGCACCTACAAGGCGGCTCACACTGTGGCGTTCCTGGTATTCGCTCATGTCTATACGGGTCATTGCGTTTTCATCATCAAACAGGTAAGAGGCAAGGGCTTTAGCCAATTCAGTCTTACCCACACCGGTTGTACCCAAGAATAAAAATGACCCAATGGGTTTTTTCTGGTCCTGAAGTCCGGCACGGCTGCGGCGCACGGCATCGCTTACGGCTTCAATGGCTTCTTCCTGGCCCACAACACGTTTGTGTAGCTCGGCTTCGAGGTTAAGTAGCTTTTCGCGCTCACCCTGTAGCATTTTAGTTACTGGTATACCCGTCCATTTTGCGACTACTTCGGCAATATCCTCACGGGTAACTTCCTCTTTAATAAGGTTTTTTCCGTTTTGGTTTGCATGCAGCTGGTTTTGCATGGCATCCAGTTTTTCCTGGGCCTGTTTTATTTTTCCGTAACGAATTTCGGCTACCTTGCCATAATCGCCATCGCGCTCAGCACGTTCGGCCTCCAGCTTATAATTTTCAATTTCCGATTTTGTAGCCTGTATGCCATCTACCACATCTTTCTCGCTTTTCCAGCGGGCATAAATCTCGTTACGCTCTTCTTTTTGGTTGGCGAGCTCCATCCCTAAAGATTTGAGTTTGCTCTCATCATTCTCACGCTTAATGGCTTCAATTTCAATCTCCAGCTGCATGATCCTTCGGTCAAGCACATCAAGTTCTTCGGGCTTGGAATTGATTTCCATCCTTATTTTAGAGGCTGCTTCATCCATAAGGTCAATGGCCTTATCCGGAAGGAAACGGTTGGTAATATACCTTTGGCTAAGCTCTACGGCTGCTATAATGGCATCGTCTTTAATGCGCACCTGGTGGTGCGTTTCATATTTTTCCTTAATACCCCGAAGGATAGAGATGGCACTTTCGGTATCGGGCTCATCTACCATTACACGTTGGAAACGCCTTTCGAGCGCCTTGTCTTTCTCGACGTACTTACG
>JAZKDS010000168.1:10712-18185 GCA_040387455.1 Bacteroidota bacterium | reverse complement strand
AAATATTTTTGGTACTCGTCTAAGGTTGTAGCGCCTATGGCACGCAACTCTCCACGGGCGAGGGCAGGCTTAAGTATGTTTGCGGCATCCATAGCACCATCGCCGCCGCCGGCACCCACAAGGGTGTGTATCTCATCTATAAACAGTACAATATCGCCCTCGGCAGATGTAACTTCCTTCACTACCGATTTTAACCTTTCTTCAAACTCGCCTTTGTATTTGGCACCGGCAATCAGCGCACCCATATCCAGCGAGTACACCACCTTGTTTTTAAGGTTTTCGGGTACATCGCCCTGGATGATGCGGTGTGCTAACCCTTCGGCAATGGCGGTTTTACCCACGCCTGGTTCGCCCACAAGCATGGGGTTGTTCTTGGTGCGTCGGCTTAGTATTTGCAGCACGCGGCGAATTTCTTCGTCACGGCCTATAACAGGGTCGAGCTTGCCGTCGTTAGCCAGCTGGTTAAGATTTTTGGCATATTTATTAAGCGAATTATAGGTTTCTTCGGCAGTGGCAGATGTAACCCTTTCGCCCTTGCGGATCTCTTCTATGGCGCTGCGCAGTGCTTTTTCGGTTACGCCCTGGTCTTTAAGTATCTGGGCTACCTTACTGCGTGATGCGAAAATGGCAAGCAGCAAATGCTCAATACTTACAAACTCATCGTTCATTTTTTTGGCAATGTTGCCGGCCTCGGTAAGTGCTATGCTGGCATCTCTGGAAATGCCCATTTCGCCGCCCTGTACTTTAGGAAAGCTCTGTAGTGTACTGTCCAAAATCTGCCCGAAAAGCGGCAGGTTTACATTAAGCTTTTTAAGTATAAACGGCGTTACATTTTCGTCTACCTCCAGGATAGCCTTAACTATATGTTCGTTTTCTATCTGCTGGTGGCCAAGCTCCTGTGCTATCTGTTGGGCTCTTTGTACGGCCTCTTGTGATTTTATAGTAAAATTGGCAAAGTTCATATGGTAATTTGTTTATTTTTGAGAAGTAATAGTCAATTTATATTCCAATCATTCAACTCTGACGAAATGTCTTTTTTTAGAGGTTTTTCAAAACTTAAAACGACAAGTTGTCTAATTTCAGCGCATTATGAGCCTTTTTAATAAATTTTTCGGTAACTCTGACAGTAAAGATACAACATCATCATCATCCTTTAAGTGGAATGATTTAACAGATATTAAACAACTGGATGATGTAGTGGCTGAGTCGGCCAATCAGGCGGTTATACTATTTAAGCACAGCACGCGATGCCCAGTGAGCCGTATGGCCCTGAAAAATTTTGAAAACGAATATGCTATTGATGCCGATGCTGCAAAACCCTACTTTTTAGACCTGATTGAACACCGCGACATTAGCAACGAAATTGCCGCGCGCTTTAATGTGGTGCACCAAAGCCCACAGGTACTGGTTATTAAAGAGGGGAAATCTGTTTATGATGAATCGCACGACAGTATTGATGCGGGGGTTGTGAAGGGGAAGGTTTAGATTATTTGATATTAACTAAATAAAAGTAGATGTCCTTTACTGTATAATTTTCCATTCCTTTAAAATAATACTTAATATCAATTCTAATCCTAGATCCATTTTTAAAAGAATTAATTTTCCTTATTACTTCCGGAGTTAATATGTCACCTTTAATCACCTCAACTTTTTTATTAGCTAATTCAATTTCTAAACCGGTAATGCTTGTTTTGTTTGTCTGAATGATAGGATAATCAAATTCAAATTTGTTATTTAAATCTTTTTTTGAAAGTACAACAGTAGTACCTGTTGTAAATTTTGTATTTCCAATTTTTATGAATGGGAAATCCATTAACCTGATTTCAAAAGAGTGCTGCTCTTTCTTGTGTTCTCCATTATTTAATATAATATCAATATCAATGGTAGCCAATGTACCACTCACGGAAGTTACATTATATTCATAATTTCCGTTATCATCAATTTTTTTCAATCCAAAAGCAGTAGCTGTGAATGACTTAGCATTATTTACTATTATTTTTACTGGATTATTTATCTCTCTATAAAGTACAGGAGCTTTTTCTATGTAAACTGATGAAAGTTGTGAGACAGAATCGGCCTGTGCTAAAGCAGTTGCAGATAAGCATAAAAAAAAGATAGTGAGGATTTTTTTCATAATTGTAAAGTTTACTTAAGCTAAAACACCTTTTCCATCTTAGCCCTAATTTCTTCCAAACACAAATTATTAATACTCCCCTCATGCGTATGCTGAGTGGCCTTAGGCGATGTAAACGTACCATTATCAACCTGTTCGCCCACAATTTTATAGGCATCCCTAAAGGGGATTCCGGACGTTACCAGTTCGTTAAGCGCGTCTACAGTAAAGAGGTAATCATACTTTTTGTCGTCCAAAATATGCTCGTTGACTTTGATTTCCTTTATGGAATAATGCGCCATCTCCAGGCACGACTTAAGCGTTTGCAGGGCAGGGAAGAGGCCTTCTTTTAATAACTGGAACTCCCGATGGTAGCCGCTGGGCAGGTTGTTGGTTATTAATGTAAGCTCATAGGGCAATGCCTGAATTTTGTTGCACTTGCCACGGATCAATTCAAAAATATCGGGGTTTTTTTTGTGCGGCATAATGCTGCTGCCGGTGGTTAAATGCTGCGGCAGGCCTATAAAGCTAAAATTTTGGCTCAGGTATAGCGTGATGTCCATAGCCAGCTTGCTCAATGTTCCGGCCACCGATGCCATAGCAAAAGCGGTGGTTTTTTCTACCTTGCCGCGGCTCATTTGTGCCGCAACCGCATTGTATTTAAGCGTGGCAAAGCCCATTTCCAGCGTGGTAAAAGTACGGTCGATAGGGAAGGAGCTGCCATAGCCCGCCGCCGAACCCAGTGGGTTTTGGTCGGCCACGGTAAGCGCGGCATTAAGCATGGTTACATCATCTATAAGCGTTTCGGCATACGCCGAAAACCACATACCAAACGATGATGGCATGGCCACCTGAAAATGTGTATAGCCCGGCAACAGCACGTTTTCATACTGATTGGCCATATCCATAAGCAGGTCAAACAGTTCTTTAACCTGGCTTTTTATGGTCAGGATTTCTGCCTTTAAATATAAATGTACATCGGTTAACACCTGGTCGTTACGGGAGCGTGCCGTGTGAATTTTTTTGCCGGTATCGCCCAGCTTTTCAATAAGCAGGTATTCTACCTTACTATGCACATCTTCAAAATCATCGCCTATGGTAAAGTTACCGGCTTTTATATCTGCCAGAATGTTTTCCAATTCCGATACCAACTGCGCTGCCTCATCATTGCTTAGTAGCCCCACTTTTGCAAGCATTTTAGCCTGCGCTATAGAGCCAATAATATCATACTCGGCCAATACAAGGTCGAGTTCGCGGTCGTTACCCACAGTAAACAGGTCAGTTTTTTTATCGGTAGGTATTCCTTTATCCCAGAGTTTCATTTAATGATAATTTATGGCTTAGTATCTATGCTAATTTTGGAAAGGATGTACTCGTTTTCTAATTCAAGAATGCTCCTTTTCTTAGTACTTAAAAGTGCTAAAACCTGACTGTTTGGCAAACCCTTATAATTATTCACAGATATTTTTCCAGGCACATTTGCATCTGCCTGTGCAAGGTTATTAGTGTTGAGTACAAAATTTAATCTTTGCTTTAGATTTTCATCTTTCACTAAAGCCCTCACAGAATCAAAGTAACTATTTGTTTTTGATATAAGTTCTTTTCCTTGAGCAGAATATACATCATTCTCAAATAAAATAGCTGAACTACTTTTTTCAATTTCCGATTCCAATACAGTAAAATAACTTAAATAATCTTTTGTAAGTGTATGATAAGCCTGTATGTCTTGTGAGTTTTGGCCTGAATTAATTAAACTGATATTTTCTCTTCTAACAACTTATTATATACTGTGTTATCACCGATAATCATTTTGTAGGTAACTTGGTAGTCAATTGCATTAAGTTTTTCTTCATTGCAGGCAACTACAAAAATACTTGCTGTTATAATTAAAAACTTCTTCATAATTCAGAATTGTTAATGGATTCAGCAATTTCTTCTTTAATACCTAAAAAGCCCGAAAGTATCTTAATATATAGCTCAACCCCCTCTTCAATTTCATGTACATATATAAACTCATCGGCGCTGTGTGAGCGTGGCGAATAGCCCGGCCCCAGCTTTAACGACTGGCAGCTTAGTACCGACTGGTCGCTTAGCGTAGGCGAACCGTATGTTGTCCTGCCCAGTGCAATACCCGCCAGCACTAAGGGGTGATCTTTATCTATATGCGATGAGTTAAGGTGCAGCGAACGTGGGTTGGCTGTTACGCTTTCGCCAAATTTAGCGCTTAACTCTTGTGTAATGATATCCAGCACCTCAAGGTTAGTGTAACAATCGTTTACACGAACATCTATCACCAGGCTGCATTCGGCCGGTACTACATTGTGCTGCTTGCCCGCGTTTATGCCGGTAACCGTCATTTTCATGGGACCCAGTACATCGCTAACTTTTTCAAAACGATAATCGCGGAACCACTCTGTAACAGGTATTGTGTTATAAATACTCACATCATCGTTAGGGTGTGCTGCGTGCCCGGGTGTACCGTTAACCACCACATCAAGCACTAAAAGGCCTTTTTCGGCAATGGCAAGCTGCATCTCGGTAGGTTCGCCCACAATGGCTAGTTCCAGCTGTGGCAGGTGTTTTAGTACGCTGTTAAGTCCGTTAGGCCCGCTGCTTTCTTCTTCGGCAGAAGCCACCATAACAAGGTTGTAGGGCAGGTTTTCGGCTTCATAAAGGTGGGTAAACGTAGCCATGAGCGATACCAGACAGCCGCCGGCATCGTTACTGCCCAGCCCGTAAAGCTTGCCGTCTTCAACAGCAGGGTCGAGCGGGTTGCGGGTGTAGCCCTGGTTGGGTTTTACGGTATCGTGGTGCGAGTTGAGCAGCAGCAGCGGCTTACCGGCCTCAAAATTTTTATTGAATGCCCAGATGTTGTTATTTTCCCTTAAAAAAGGAATGTTATTGTTATTGAACCACGCCTCAATAAGCAGCACCGTACCTGCCTCTTCCGAAGAAAAAGACTGCGTGGCGATGAGCTGCTTAAGCAGGGCAATGGCCTCTTGTGTTAGTGTATGTATAGTTTTGCCAATCATGCAAAAAAATGTTTTGGTTTACGGCGTTATGAGCGTATAGACGCTTCCGCCTTTAATCATATCAGGACCGCCTATGCCAATTGCGGTAACGCCACGGTTAAGAGCATTGAAGCAATTTTCGAGCTTGGGCAGCATACCAGAGTGTATGGCGCCCTGGGCGCGCAACTCCCGGTAATTTTCAAAAGTAAGGTTTTTTATAACCGAATCCTCATTTTCAACGTCCGTCAGCACACCTTTTTTCTCGAAGCAGTACATCAGTTTTACATCGAAATGGGCACTGCATGCCACGGCCAGTTCAGCGGCAATGGTATCGGCATTGGTGTTGAGCAATTGGCCCTGCCCGTCGTGCGTAATGGCACAGAATACGGGTACAATATTTTGCAGTAACAGCACTTTCAGCAGTGCATCGGCTACCATAATTACATCGCCCACAAACCCGAAATCTACGGCAGCATTTTTGCGCTTTTCAGATAATATAAGGTTGCCATCGGCTCCGGTAAAGCCCATGGTATTGTTACCAAGTGCCTGTAAATGGGCGGTAATTCCTTTGTTGATAAGCCCGGCATAGGTCATAACCGCAACATCAAGCATGAATTTATCGGTAATCCTGCGGCCTTCGTGAAAAACTGCGGTGATGCCCAGGCCTTCGGCTGTTTTAGTAGCAATTTTGCCACCACCGTGCACCAGTATCTTGTAGCCTTCAATAGTGGCAAAATCTGCCAGAAAGGCTTTAAGCGCTGCGGCATCATCTATTACATTGCCGCCTATTTTTACTACGGTTAGGGCTGGTTTATTTGCCATCTTCCAGTATTTTAGTAAGTATGGCCTGTGCGGCATAGGTACGGTTATTGGCCTGTGGAATAACAATTGAACTGTCGCTGTCCAAAACCGCATCCGTCACAATCATGTTGCGGCGCACGGGCAGGCAGTGCATAAATTTGCCGCTATCGGTCAGTGCCATTTTTTCGGGTGTAACCGTCCACGATGGGTCTTTACTGGTTATTTTGCCATAGTCAATATAGCTGCTCCAGTTTTTGGCATAGATAAAATCAGCATCTTTGAAGGCCTCGTCCTGGTTGTGTGTTATGGTTACGCCGGCGGTAAATTCCGGATTCAGCTCATAGCCTTCCGGGTGCGTGATTACAAAATCTACATCGGCCTTTTTCATCACTTTTACGAACGAATTGGGCACAGCATGTGGAAGTGCCTTAGGGTGTGGCGCCCATGTAAGCACCACTTTAGGGCGGGCTTTGGTTTTATATTCTTCAATAGTAAGCGCATCGGCTATAGCCTGAAGCGGGTGCTCGGTAGAGCCTTCAAGGCTGATAACCGGTACCGAAGCATATTTTTTAAATGCGCTGATAACATATTCGGCTTCGTCTTTTTCTTTATCGGTAAGCGTAGGGAAGCTGCGTATTGCAATGATATCGCAGTACTGCGAAACCACCTGCGCGGCCTCTTTAATGTGCTCGCTGCTGGCACCGTCCATCACTACGCCGTCTTCAAACTCCAGTGTCCAGCCTTCGGTATTGAGGTTCATTACAATAGGGTGCATACCCAGGTTGAGCGCGGCCTTTTGTGTGCTGAGCCTTGTCCTTAAACTCGGATTAAAAAACAACAATCCCAGGGTTTTGTTTTTACCCAGTTCCTGGTTAGCAAAAGGCGCGGCCTTTATGGCTTTAGCCAAAGATACAAGTCCGTTAAGGTCGTGTATGTCGTCTACCGAAGTGAAGTTTTTCATTTTTTAATTATAAAGATTTTCTGATGCCAGTTTTAGAGAAATTAAATAATCACTATTGAACTCAATCATCCTGATTTTATCAAGCTTAAAAGCCCTGTTCTCTGTCCATTTTCCTTTTAAATCTATCCATTCAATGGCTATTTGCGATTCGTCCATAGCCAAAAGCCTGCCCGGATACACAGCGCTACCGGATTTTTTAGAGAAAAGAAATATACCATATTCATCATTCAAAAATTTAAAAAGGGCTACTGTATTTTCCAGAGGTACCTTTTTATCAATTTTTGGCAAGATTCCTTTAAGCTTAATTACATTCTCTTTAAATATTTCATCTTCTTCCCTGTAAATTCCCTCTATTTTTTTATTTCGGATAATTGTATACCCATCGATCACAAAATCAACAACATTACTTTGGAGGAGTATCCACTCATCTGAATAATCCAGAAGAAAACCGCTAACAGATTTTTTCTTATCTGAAAATTCAATTGTAATAAATTTATTTAGATATTTTTCCAATTTCATGATTCTTAAATTAGTACCTTCTTCAACCCTTCAAAAAACACATCTACATCAGCCTTTGTTATTGAAAG
>JAZKDS010000168.1:3844-10702 GCA_040387455.1 Bacteroidota bacterium | reverse complement strand
ATTGAAAGTGGTGGGAGGATGCGCAGCAGGTTTTTTTGCGAGGCATTACCCGTAAAGATGTGCTGCTCATAAATAAGCTTTTTGCGAAGCTCAGTTATATCAAAATCAAAATCAAACTCAAGGCCCAGCATCAGGCCGCGGCCTTTAATGTTTTTAACCTGCGGAATCTTAGCAGCCTTTTGTTTAAAGTAAGCACTGATTTCATTTACGTTATCTATCAGGTTTTCTTTTTCGATGATATCCAGTACCGATAGTGCCGCCGCGCACGAAAGGTGGTTACCGCCAAAGGTGGTGCCCAATAATCCGTACTTAGCCTCAAACTTGGGCGAAATCAAGATGCCACCAATAGGGAAGCCGTTGCCCATGCCCTTGGCCAGCGAAATAACATCGGGCACAATGCCGTGGTGCTGGTGCGCAAAGAACTTGCCCGAACGTCCGTAACCGCTTTGTATCTCATCTAAAATAAGCACTACATTATTATCGTTACAGGCTTTTTCAACTGCTTTGAAGAAGGCAGTAGTACCCTCATCAAGGCCACCAACGCCCTGTATGCCCTCGATTATTACGCAGCATACATCGCCTTTGGCTATCTCAGCATTAAGGGCTGCTTCATTATTAAGCGGAAGAAAAACCACTTCATGGCCTGCGTTTACCGGCGCTACTATAGAGGGGTTATCTGTTGCTGCTACAGCTGCTGAAGTACGCCCGTGAAAGGCTTTTTTAAAGGCTATAATCTTCTTTTTCCCGTTATGGAACGAAGCCAGCTTAAGCGCGTTTTCGTTCGCCTCAGCGCCTGAATTACACAAAAACAGAGTGTAATCGGCATAGCCTGAAAACTCAGGGAGCTTAACGCCTAATTGTTCCTGCAACGGGTTTTCTATAGAGTTTGAGTAGAAGCCTATTTTGGCTACCTGCTCACTGACGGCTTTTACATAATCAGGGTGCGAATGTCCGGCCGAAATTACGCCGTGGCCTCCGTAAAAATCCAGGTATTCCCGGCCTTTATCATCCCATACGGTAGCGCCCAGTGCTTTTACCGGGGTTATGTTATATATAGGGTATACGTTGAATAAACTCATTTTTTTTTGTTCTTAACCTGCAAGGTTTTCAAAACCTTGTAGGTTTGTTATGTATGTTTTTTATACCTACAAGGTTTTGAAGACCTTGCAGGAGCGGCTAACGGTTACTTAAAATCCGGCTGCCTTCAATTTCAATCCTGTTGTTTCTTCAAGGCCAAACATCAGGTTCATATTCTCTATGGCTTGCCCCGAAGCACCTTTTACCAAATTGTCTATTATAGATGTCAGAAGCAAATACCTGCCGTGCTGCTCCAGGCTAATGAAGCAGTTGTTGGTTTGTAAGACCAACTTCATGTTTATGGCATTGGTGGTAACTTTTACAAAGGGTTCGGCTTTATAATAGTCTTCGTATAGCTTTACAATACCATCAAAATCAGCAAGTAGTTTGGTGTACAGCGTTGCGAAAATACCACGTGTAAAATCGCCACGGTTGGGTATAAATAGCAACTCTTCGCCGAAGCCGGTTTGCAGTTGCTGCAGGCTCTGGATGATTTCGCCCAGATGTTGGTGCCCAAAAGCTTTGTAATGGCTCATGTTGCCCGTGCGCCACGCGTGGTGCGATGTGCCCGATGGCATAACGCCCGCGCCTGTACTGCCTGTTGTGGCGTTGATGTGCACGGTAGTGGTTAGCAAATTATGTTGTGCCAATGGCAGCAGCGCCAGTTGTATTGCCGTTGCAAAACACCCCGGATTGGCGATGTACTGTGCCGTTTTTATGGCATCGCGGTTCAGTTCAGGAAGGCCGTAGATGAAAGGCTTACCGTTGAACTGCTTATCTGCCGAAAGGCGGAAATCATTCCCTAAGTCTATTATTTTAGTAGCATCAGAAAAGGCATGGGCTTGTAAAAACGCAAGCGACTTGCCGTGACCCAGGCACAAAAACACTACATCTACCTCAGGGTTAACCGTATCGGTAAAATAAAGGTCGACTTCGCCCAGTAAATCTTCGTGTACCGAAGCTATGGGGCTGCCTGCATTAGTGGTGCTGTATACAAAATTTATTTGCGCCTGCGGGTGGTTGGCTAAAAGGCGTAGCAACTCGCCTGCCGTGTAGCCCGAGCCGCCTATGATGCCTATGCTAATCATATTTTTCGTTGTTAACGTGGGCGTAAATGTTTTGTGCGTTGCCCACAATTTTAATGAAACCCTTGGCATCATCGGCACTCCAGGCATTGTTAACTTCGCCATACTGGCCAAAGCTGCTGTTCATTAAATCGTGATCTGACTCAATACCGTCAAGCGAAAAATGATACGGCTTAAGGCTTACGGTAACGGTACCGGTAACGGTTTTTTGGGTATCTTCAAGAAAGGTTTCTATGTTACGCATAACGGGGTCAAGGTACTGCCCTTCATGAAATAGCATACCATACCAGTTGCCCAGCTGCTCTTTCCAGTATTGCTGCCATTTGCCCAGCGTATGCTTTTCGAGCAGATGGTGCGCCTTGATGATGATGAGCGGTGCGGCGGCCTCAAAGCCCACACGGCCCTTGATGCCTATGATGGTATCGCCCACATGGATATCTCTGCCTATAGCAAAGGCTGATGCCAACGCCTCAAGCTTTTGTATGTTAGTGGCGGGTTTTTCAAATTCACCATTGATGCCTGTAAGTTCTCCTTTTTCAAAATGAAGGGTAACTTTCTCATCTTCTGTTTTTTGCAGTTGCGATGGGTAAGCCGAATCGGGCAGGGGCTGGCCAGATGTAAGGGTTTCTTTTCCGCCTACGCTGGTGCCCCAAATACCTTTATTGATAGAGTATTGGGCTTTTTCCCAGCTGTATTCTACACCGTTTTGCTGGAGGTACTCTACTTCCTGCTGACGGGTAAGTTTCAGGTCGCGGATGGGGGTAATAATTTCCATTTCGGGAGCTATGGTCTGGAAAACCAAATCGAACCTAATCTGGTCGTTACCGGCACCGGTACTGCCGTGTGAAATAGCTTCGGCGCCTACCTTTTTGGCGTAGCGCACGGTTTCCAGCGCCTGGAAAACCCGCTCGGCACTTACCGATAGCGGGTAGGTATTGTTTTTAAGCACATTGCCAAAAACTAGGTATTTAATGGCTTTGTTATAGTACTTATCTATAATATCAAGGTTAAGGTGGTTAGCGCTGCCCAGTTCATAAGCGCGCTTTTCTATGGCCTGCAATTCTTCTTCGCCAAAGCCACCGGTATTTATTAGTATGGTATGCACTTCATACCCCAGTTCGTTCTTTAGGTACTTAAGGCAGTAAGAGGTATCGAGACCCCCGCTGTATGCCAAAACCACTTTTTTACTCATTTCAATTATATTTAGTTGTGTATTACTTCGACTTGATTTTTGGGTTGTTTGTACTTTTATCGTCATCCTTTTTCAGGAAAAGCGCCTGCTTTATGCTTTTTAAGCGTGTAAGCACTTTTTTATTAAAGGTATACTGGTCTTCTTCTTTTTCGTTTTTCTTTTGGGCAGGGTCATACAGCATGCCGGTGCACAGGCACATCTTGTAGTCTTTGCGTTGCAAAATATCATAATTGTTGCAGCCGCTGCACCCTTTCCAGAAGGATGGATCATCAGTCAGTTCGCTAAAAGGCACAGGTTTGTAGCCCAGGTCAGAATTGATCTTCATAACCGCCAGGCCGGTGGTAATACCGAAAATTTTGGCGCCGGGATATTTTTCCTGCGAGTAATTGAACACGCGTTCCTTGATTTTTTTGGCTAAGCCAAGGTTACGGTAATCAGGGTGCACAATAAGGCCGGAATTAGCCACAAATTTGCCGTGGCTCCAGCTTTCTATATAGCAAAAGCCTGCAAAATTGCCGTCTACTAGGGCAATAACGGCATCTTTATGCTCCATTTTTGCAACAATGTATTCTGGTGTACGTTTAGCAATACCGGTACCGCGTTGTATGGCAGATTCATACATGGTATCTACTATTTGCTGAGCAAACTTAAAGTGCTCTTGGCCGGCTATTATAATGGATATATTCATTTCAGGATGAGAAATAAAGTATATAAGGGTCAATAAATAAATAGGATAATTTCGATGGAATACAGGCAGGACGGACCCACCCAAAATATATGCAGACCGTTACGGCCTGAAGCGCCTCGGGCTCAGGAAAGAATTAAGGTTGCTGATATAAGCAAGGCCCCCAATTACAGACGATATAAAAACAGTTTTTGTTTTCAATGGCACTAAAAATAAAGTGTGTTTTAAGGCACTAAGGTTTATTTACCGTGCAAATGTATATTATTTGAAATCACGTAGGCCAAAAAAATTGTTAATGCATGAATTATCACTAATATCCTATAAAATGTGTCCATTAATTATTAAATGCACAAAAAATAGCGTTTTTCAATGCCTGTTTTTTGGGGTAGAAAAGATAATAGTGCCGCTAAAGCAATGCCAAAGGCAAAAAATAGCACTGCACCCTCAAAGTCGGTGTATTTGTTAATAGTGGTAAGCAGGTTGTTGCCATAAAGGCGATGCTTTTTGTGCTATAAAATTATGAGGTTATAAAATAATTTAAAAAATACTCTGGCGCTAATGGTGTTGATAATGTAATGTTATTATAATAAATAAGTTGCGGGTGTTTAATAAAGGTATATTTACCAAAATTGCCCTAATCAATATATAACATAATTATATGACGTTAATTTCTAAAGAAAAATTTACTGAAGCCGCCGGACTGAAAAAAATTCCGCTACCGTGGCTGCCTTCATATTTGATGAAGGTTCTGAAAATTAACGCTTTAAATACCATGGTTCACAATGCCGGTACTCTTGAGGGCGCGGCTTTTTCGGGTTACATACTAAATACAATTGGCGTAAAGGTACAGGTGTCTGATGCCGATTTACTAAACATTCCGGCCGACGGGGCGTTTATTGCTATTGCTAACCACCCCTATGGCGGCATTGAATCGTTAGCTATATTGAGTACTATTGCTAAAAAGCGTGCAGATACGCTGTATATGGGTAACTTTTTACTGAAACAGATTCCTAATCTTGAAAAAAGTATTATTGCCGTAAACCCGTTTGAAAACGTAAAGAATTCGTCGAGTATCAGTGGGCTGAAGCTAACGCTGCAAACGCTTAAAGACGGAATCCCTGTTACTATATTTCCGGCTGGCGAGGTTTCATCATACGATTTTAAAACCCGTAAAATTACTGACAGGGAGTGGCACCCGGCAGTAGGCAAGATTATTTGTAAAGCGGGTGTGCCTATTGTGCCCATCTATTTTCATGGCAGCAACGGCTTGTTTTTCAGTTTGCTGAAATCAATCCACCCCATGCTGCAAACCTCAAAACTTATATCGGAACTTTTTAATAAAAAAGGGCATGTTTTAAAAATGACTATTGGTAAGCCGGTAGTATTGTGTGCAGAAGATGCAAAGAATTTTAATCCATTAGTGCTACAGCAGCTCAGGGATGATTTGTATGCGCTTAAACATCAGGCTTAAGGTTTTTTCTAATTATAAAACCTACAAGGTTTTGGAAACCTTGCAGGTTGAGTAGTTGATTTTTTGGTTCCTGCAAGGTCTTTGAGACCTTGTAGGTATAGGTTATTCCATCTTGACGAAGGAGAATCTCGTCATGTATTGGAGATTCCTCAACTCCGCTGCACTACGTTCGGAATGACAAAAGCAATCTATAAAAAAAGGCTCCCGATTGAGAGCCTTATCTATTTTACTTCTTTACATAAGCGGGGAGCAGCTTACTGCATACTTCGCCAAAGCCTATGCGAACATCATCATTTTGGCAATAGCCGCGCATTATAACGCTGTCGCCATCGTTAATAAACTTGCGTTCGGTGCCATCATTAAGGGTAATAGGGTTTTTGCCGCCCCAGGTAAGCTCGAGCATTGAGCCAAAACTATCCTCTGTAGGTCCGGAAATGGTACCACTACCCATTAAGTCGCCGCTGTTTATGCGGCAGCCGTTAACGGTGTGGTGCGCCAGCTGCTGTGCCATGCTCCAGTACATGTACTTAAAGTTGGAGTTTGATATAATAGTTTCTTCAGCACCTTCGGGCTCAATGGCTACCTGTAAATTAATGTCATAACTGTGTGCACCTTCCTGCTGAAGGTATTCCAGCGGCTGCGGGTCCTGAGCAGGTCCGGTTACGCGGAAAGGCTCCAGCGCATCGAGCGTAACAATCCAGGGCGACATAGACGAGGCAAAGTTTTTGGCAAGGAAGGGCCCAAGCGGCACATATTCCCATTTCTGGATGTCGCGTGCGCTCCAGTCGTTAAATAATACCAGGCCAAAAATGTGTTCTTCGGCTTCTTCCACCGGGATAGGTTCGCCCATTATGTTAGCATCGGTAGTAATAAAAGCCATTTCAAGCTCAAAATCTACCAGTTTAGACGGGCCAAAAACCGGCTGGGTTTCGCCGTTAGGCAACGTTTGTCCGTTAGGCCTGTGTACCGGTATACCGCTTGGCACAATAGTGCTGGAGCGGCCGTGGTAGCCTACAGGCAGGTGCAGCCAGTTGGGTAGCAAGGCGTTTTCCGGGTCACGGAACATCTTGCCTACATTGGTAGCATGTTCTTTACTGCTGTAAAAATCGGTATAATCGCCTATAAGTACGGGCAGCTGCATTTCTACATCTTCCATATTAAAGATAACAACCCCTTTGTGGTCTTCATTATCTTTAAGGGAGGTATTTTTTTCGTCAAAAAGTTCGGCTATGCGGTTGCGCACCAGGCGCCATGTTTTTTTACCGTCAGATATAAAATCATTAAGTGTATCCTGCATAAACATATCATCTGTAAGCTCTATGCCTTCAAAATAATTTAGTTGTTGCAG
>JAZKDS010000168.1:0-3834 GCA_040387455.1 Bacteroidota bacterium | reverse complement strand
ATTGAAGTTGATCTGATTCCATACTATTTAAAAATTCTACCCTTAAAAATAAATAATGATTCACATTGGAATAATCTGGGCCAACCCATACAGCAATAATTTAGGTGTTGCAGCGCACCCAGATCTATGGCATAATCGCCAATACGGGTACCTATGGTAACCACATCATCTTTAGTTATAAACACCCCAAACGGGATGTTTTGTATAGGGAAATCGCTGTCTTTCGGTACGTTAAGCCACGATTTTCTGGAAGGGTCGTTTGCTGTGAGCGGCATATTTTAATTTGTGTTTGTTGTAAATGTAACTGTTTTATCTGTTTATCAAATATACTTTCGTCTGATATTATACCAAACGTTTTTTGTACTTTTGGCAGCAAATTAACGAAATATAATACAATGCAACGCGACGAACAAATTTTTGACTTAATCCTTGAAGAACAGGACAGGCAAATACACGGACTTGAGCTTATTGCTTCTGAAAATTTTGTAAGCGACCAGGTAATGGAAGCCGCAGGAAGCGTACTTACCAACAAATATGCAGAAGGCTACCCCGGCAAGAGGTATTATGGCGGCTGCGAAGTGGTAGACGTTATTGAACAGATAGCCATAGACAGGGCCAAAGCTTTGTTTGGTGCTGAGTATGCAAATGTGCAGCCACACAGTGGCTCTCAGGCAAATGCATCGGTGTTTCATGCATGTTTAAAACCGGGCGACAAAATTTTAGGTTTTGACCTATCGCATGGTGGCCATTTAACGCACGGTTCTCCGGTAAACTTTTCGGGCCGTTTATACAACCCGGTGTTTTATGGTGTTGAAAAAGAAACTGGCCGTTTAAATTATGATAAAATACAAGAGATAGCTACGGCAGAAAAACCGCAAATGATTATTGCAGGTGCTTCGGCATACAGCCGCGATATGGATTTTGCCCGCTTCCGCGAAATTGCCGACAGCGTAGGCGCCATCCTGCTTGCTGATATATCTCACCCGGCCGGGCTTATTGCCAAAGGCCTTATGAACGACCCTATACCACATTGCCACATAGTAACTACTACTACCCACAAAACCCTTAGGGGCCCAAGGGGCGGACTTATACTTGTGGGTAAAGATTTTGAAAACCCATGGGGCCACAAAACACCTAAAGGCGAAATCAGGATGATGTCGGCATTGCTTGACCTTGCTGTATTTCCGGGTAACCAGGGGGGGCCGTTAGAGCATATTATTGCTGCTAAGGCGGTTGCCTTTGGCGAAGCATTAAGCGATGAGTTCTTTACTTATGCAAGACAACTGCAAAAAAATGCCAAGGTTATGGCCGATGCTTTTGTTAAGCGTGGTTATGATATTATTAGCGGTGGTACAGATAACCACATGATGCTTATTGACCTGCGCAATAAAGGTATTAGTGGTAAAGAGGCCGAGAATGCCCTTGTAAAGGCAGAAATTACCGTAAACAAGAATATGGTTCCGTTTGATGATAAGAGCCCGTTTGTAACATCGGGTATCCGTGTGGGTACGGCTGCTATTACAACCCGTGGCCTTGTTGAAGCTGATATGGAAACTATTGTTGCACTGATTGACAAGGTTTTAAACAACCATACTGACGAGGCGGTGCTTGAAGAGGTTGCCGATGCTGTTAACGACATGATGAGCGAAAGGCCAATCTTTGTTTTTTAATTAGAAGGTTTCAAGTTTTGATTACAATACAAGAATCCTCCTTCGGGAGGATTTTTTTTTTGACTTACGGCAACACAGTTTGAAGTTTGCTGATTTTACCACAAAGGCCACAAAGGGTTTGCACAAAAGGCACGAGGTAAACCACCTGTGGTGGAGGTTCATAAAGCTTTGTGTTCTTAAAAGGATGTAGTTATGCAAATAATAGGCACTTTGTGAACCTTGTATAAAATCTTTGTTTTTTTAGAGAAGACAAAAAGATGATAGATTTTAGATAATAGAGAATCCTTCGTAAGGGGTATTTTTTTATGCGATAAAAGGAAGGATTTTTAAAAACACAAAGTAGTATAAATGAAAAAGACCCGTGAGTGGAAGCCCCTGGGTCTTTAATGTTAGCAACCTATAACAGGGTTATTAACAGTGCAAATATAAGGTTATAATAAAAGGCGTGCAAATAAAAATGTGATTACTTTACAATTAGCTCATACTTAGTTAATAAGCCTGCAAGGCCTGTTTGAGAGAAAACAGCCTTTTTTAGTTTATTCTTCTCAGGGTCAATGGTAAAGTTATAACTGGTGCTAAAATCGGTTTTATTGGCAATGGTATCCATAAACACGCTTTTGTGCAAATTACAGTTGTTAAACACCACCCCGGTAATGTCGGCTTCCATAAAATCGGCGGCTACAATGCTGCAATTTTCAAAAAGTGTGTTCTTTAACTTAAGTGTATAAAACTTGGCATAATCGAGCGTACAGTCTTTAAATCCGAATTTAAACAGCAGGCTGTCTACCATAGCAAAATTTACACTGCTAAAGTCGCAATGGGTAAACTGCACATCTCTAAACGATACATAGTTTATTTTGGCATGTGCAAATTCGCAGCCTGTAAACACACAGTCTATAAAGGCCAGGCCGGTAAAATCGCAGGCTGTAAAATCGCAGTCATCAAAAGTGCAGCGTTCAAAATCGTGGTACATAAGCTCGTTCTCTAAAAACATGCTGCCGCTGTACTGCTTATCAATAATATAAGACATAGGGTATAATTAAGGGCGCAAGCTACAATTAAAATGCAGCAAGGTCAAACCAACAATAGCATCTTTAGTAAATGAGCAATCGCTATCTTTAAATTATAAGCATGATAATGACAGTTTTAATTTTCGATTTGTTAATAAAATATAAAAGTTCTGCCTTAAAGCATAACATTTTTAAAGAATATTGTTAGATATTTGTGATGGAAAAAAACATAAGCATACACGGGCGGCACGTAATTCAAATTTCTTAAAGTAAGCTTCGAACCCTCATTTTATGAAAATACAGCTGCCCACCACATCCGGCCCTCCGGATACCGTTAAAAAAAATCCCTCAACTGAGGGATTTTTTATGCTTTTATTTTTTACTGTACAAGATACTGCACGGCATCTACCTCGCTAAGGCGGAAGTAACCTAAGGCATAATTTGCCTCATTAGTCTGGTTTACCAGGTTGCCACGCACCGTTGAAGGCGGGGTAGAAAAGGGGCCGCCGCCACCGCCTGCTATTTCGAGCAAAATGGACATGTAATTATAGTAACGTTCTGATGTGCCATATAGTTTCATGTCCAGAAGCTGGCCGCTTGCTAAATCTTCACTGCTAAAAAAGTTAAACATCTCGTTGCCCTGTGTAAAGCTGTCGTCCATAATATCGTACTCCGGAAAAGGCAGTATCTCTGTATCATAGCGCACCATGTACCAGTTGTCTTCGGCGCCGTTATCCTGAAAAAAGAACCTTACCTCAATTTCATCGCCTAAAAAACCACCTTCGTTATTTTGCTGAATGTTGCCTATTTCCGGCACGGCATACAGTTTTTCGGTAGCGGTATAGGTCTGGTCGCCATTAACTACGGTAAGCACATAGGTTTCATTAATTTGTGGCTCAAAGTTTAGGCAGGTATAGGTACCAGTATTGGGCACTTCGGTAAAAGTAAACAGTGTACCTGCACTGTTGGTTATAAATACGGTAGCGTTGCTTACGGTAGGCACTTCGGTTTGATAGTAGCCCGCCGTAGTTGTAAGTTTAATAGACTGCACACTGCCTGTGGTGCCCTTAACCCAATTGATGGAGGCATCTACCACCAGGCGTGGTGCGGCGGTATCAAGGTCAATATCTACCACTTCTTCGCAGCCAGTAAAA
>JAZKDS010000167.1:0-1836 GCA_040387455.1 Bacteroidota bacterium | reverse complement strand
TTGTAACATCTTAAAATTGAGTATTTATACGCTTGTCCAGCACAGGTGTGTTTTTGATATTTGAAAACAAAAACACACCTGCTATGAATTTACGAGCATTTTTAAGCCAACAGAACCTGAATCTTTTACCAAACTCTGCTGCCGACTGGAAAGTTGGTTACCAGTTTGAATGGGATAGGCCCATATTGAAAACCAAAGCGGATATTACCAATATCTATATCGGTAACCATCTTTATAGTATAGCGAATAACCCTGATGTACTTACTAAGGAAGAACGCGATAAAATCGCTAAAGATTTCGATACGATAAATAAAAAAAGCCTGGTAGATGCTAACCTGAATACGATTAACGTAGATAAGCAGCACGACTTTAGGGCTGTGGTTAGCTTGCCAAACTTTGGCATTAAAGTAAAGCCGGGCTTTGCCTATAAGGTTATCAAGAAGTTTAGCATAGAAGGTGTATCCTACAAATGCCTGTCGGGCGATTGTTATTCCTTACTACAGGAAAGTGTGCTGGCACTAAAACGCCTGGATAAAAAGGCATATAAAAGTATTTGCGAGAAAGCTTATGCCGAGCAGTTTTGGTATGCTACAAAATTGGCAGTGCATGTAGAGCAGGAGTATGCCGGTAAGCTAAAGGCAGAGTGGGCCATGGAAGGTGTAAGTATAAAAGTAGATGCAAGTGTGGAAGGGGAGGGGTATAAAAAATTATCTGTTAACCTTAAAGCAGGTTGCCCTTTTGCAGTTAAAGTAAAATCATTAGAAGACCTGGTATCGTAATGATGCCATTAAATAGAATAGTATGCCTACTATAGAGCAAAATTTGAATATTTGGAATAACCCTGATTGGTCTGCCTTCAAAGATGGCGAAGATTGGTCAGTATCCTTTGGGGGTACAGCTGCCCTGTGGCAAAATATTATTGAACCTCGTATCAAGCCGTTTCTTTCCCTGCATAATACATGTGTGGAAATAGCCTGCGGACATGGGCGCATTACTGATATATTGAAAGACAGGTTTAAAGAAATACATGCTTTGGATGTAAGCCCTAACTGTATTGATTTTTGCAAGAATAGATTTGCCGAAATAAACAACATTATTTATCACGTTAACAATGGTTACACATTACCCATAGAGGATGTATCAAGCGATTTTGTTTTTAGTTGGGATAGCCTGGTGCATTGTGAAATAGATGTTGTAAAGTCTTACATACACGACTCATATCGGATTTTGAGGCCCGGCGGTGTATGCTTTTTACATGTATCTAATTTTGGTGAACATATGGGTAAGCCCAATCATCATATGCGTGCCGAATCGGTTAGCGCTGATGCCGTTACTGATATATGTACAAGCGCTGGTTTTGTAATTGAATCATTGGAACGTGTAAAGTGGGGAGAAGAATTTGAAAACGATATTTTTCTAACAGTTTATAAACCCTAACAAAAGCTATACTATGGATTATCCTAAAAAAGTAATAGAAAAAGGCGAAACAAATAAGACAATTGTAAAGGCTGTACAAACTGCACTAAATAATAAAGGCTGCGGGCCAGTATTAGTTGACGGCGACTTTGGTAACGAAACACAAAGAGCTGTCAAATTATTCCAGACACGAAATATGGATGCAAATGGTAATCCTTTAACAATAGATGGAAAGATAGGAGCCATTACCTGGGCAATTCTATTTGGACAAAACACTGTTCCTCTAATTGAAGATACAAGTGCTGCTTTACTGAGTAAAGCATTGCATATTGCTATATCGCAGATTGGTGTTATAGAGAAACCTGCTTACAGCAATCGTGGTAAAGAAATAGATGAGTATTTGCGTACAGTTGGCTTAGA
>JAZKDS010000166.1:0-3429 GCA_040387455.1 Bacteroidota bacterium | reverse complement strand
AACGAGGTAAACATGACACCTATAAACGCTATCCGTAATGAGTACAAAGATGCCTTTAAAGCCAAGCATGGCGGTTTAGGCCTTGGTTATATGTCATTCTTTACAAAAGCAGTTACAAGGGCACTTAAATTGTTCCCTGATGTTAACTCTATGATAGATGGCGACTTTAAAACCACTTATGATTTTGCCGATATCTCTATAGCGGTTTCGGGCCCTAAAGGCCTTATGGTACCGGTTGTAAGAAATGCCGAAACGCTTTCTTTCCGTGGTATTGAGGCAGAAATTAAGCGTCTTGCGCTTCGTGCCCGCGATGGCCAGATTACTGTAGATGATATGACCGGTGGTACTTTTACCATTACTAATGGTGGTGTATTTGGCAGCATGCTTTCTACGCCTATTATCAACCCTCCGCAATCAGGTATTTTGGGTATGCACAATATTATTGAGCGCCCTATTGCTGTAAGCGGTAAAGTTGAGATTCACCCAATGATGTATGTGGCACTTTCTTATGACCACAGGATCATTGATGGCCGTGAGTCGGTTGGTTTCCTTGTAGCTATTAAAGAAGCGCTGGAAAACCCTGCCGAATTGCTTATGGACAACAATCCTAAAAAAGCACTGGAGCTTTAATAGTGTCTAGTTTATATATAGAAAACGCCTCACAATTGTGAGGCGTTTTTTTATTTTTGTTTAAGATTATGGAAGCGCGTCTATGGCGTTTTCAACATCTGCCTGAGTACCGGTCAGGACTAGGGCGGGATCTACGCTTACAATAAGGCCTGGTGTAAATGTTACCGGGATAATCTCATACTCCCAGCCTGCCGTAGTACCTGCAACATAAATAATATAGCCCGATAATCCTACAGGCACGTGGCCGTAGTGTTCGCTAAATAGTTCAGTACCGGCATCATAATGGTCCAGCGGTGCAAGGAGGTTTTGCTCCCCTGCTGTGGCAAGATACACTACGCTGTTTGTGTTATCATAACCTGCTGGTACATCTACCAGGATAGTTGTTTTAGGGCCCGGGACTGAATAAAAACGGTCGCAATTTGCCCAGCCAAAGTTATCCAGGTTCAGTTGGTAGCCTCCCTGTTCTCCCATAGTTACCGGTATAGGGTCGCCATTAGTATCCGTTTTCTTTTCCCATGTCACGTTGCCATCAGCATCCTCAGTACCATTCCACGCAAGCATGCCTGGGTCAGTGCCGCCGGTTGCACCGGTAGGTATCGTTAACGAATATTCAGCGCCATTATCAATTTGCTGGCCATTCTCTGTGGTCATGTTTACATAAAACTCGCCTCCGGAAACAAGTGGCCAAAGGTCTATTCCTTCCACCTCATCAGTCTGGTTTTCAGGATCTGCAACACCAAGAGTGGTTTTGTTTGCAGTAGCCATCTGGCTTCTTTTGTAAATTTCAATAAACTCAACCTTAATTGCCCCGTTAAAATGTCTTCCGTTAACCGTAAAGGTAGATGGGTTTATAGAAATTACTACGCCGCTTTTGGTTGTAACGTTTGTAATACCCTTACTGGGTATAAGGCTGTAATACTGCTTTCGGCTTTCCAGCGCTTCTTTTTGCAACGCATCTATTTCAGCCTGTACGCCCTTTTTAAGGTTATTTGTTTTTGTTACTGAGCTAGCGCTCTCTTCTCCGCTACAGGCGCACAGCATTGACGCCGCTATTGCGGTTAAAAAAAGGAAATTACTTTTCATAATGTATTAAAATTTAAATTAGTTTAAATCAATACAGTAATAAGCATTTTAGCTAGCATGAGATGATATTACTTGATTGGATGTTAAACGAATGTAGTATGTAAATTAATATTATTTTAAGAATTTCTACAAAATACATGTAATTTCGTTAAAATGAAGCCAACTTGTTAAATATTTGATAAATTATGTTCTATGGCAATATAATTGATGAAAACAATTTAGCGGCTTATAGGGGATATTTCTTATAATAATTTATAACGTAAAACTCTAAATATGAGAGACAAATTTACGCCGATACAAAAAACCCTGCCATTTCGCAAAGCAGGGTTTTAGTCGTACAAGTAATGATTGCCCATAAGGCAGAATATATATGTAGTAGATGCATTACAATTGCTAAGGTTGCGTGAAATAGCAAAAGAGTGCTAAAATATTTTGTAACTTCATATAAACTATGTTTATATGAAAATTGCAACCTGTAATGTAAACGGTGTAAATGGCCGGCTGCCAGTACTATTGCACTGGCTGGATAAGGCAAAACCAGATATAGTATGCCTGCAGGAGCTTAAGGCGCCCAATGAGAAATTTCCTATTGAGGCCATAAATAATGCGGGCTATAATGCGATTTGGCACGGTCAAAAAAGCTGGAATGGAGTAGCCATATTAGCGCGGAGCCATGAAATTAAAGAGGTAGGGCGCCTACTGCCCGGCGATGCCGAAGACGTACAAAGCCGCTATATTGAGGCAATGGTTAATGATGTTTTGATCTGCTGCCTGTACCTGCCTAATGGCAACCCGGCACCCGGGCCTAAGTTTGATTATAAACTTAGGTGGTTTGAACGGCTTACTGAGCGGGCGCAGCAATTACTTGATTTTAAGATTCCTGTAATTTTGGTGGGTGATTATAATGTAATGCCAACTGATCTTGATGTATACAAGCCGGAACGCTGGGAGAAGGATGCACTCTTTAGGCCGGAAGTGCGCCATGCCTTTGCTACGCTGCGCGATCAGGGCTGGACAGATGCCATCCGCACACTGTATCCTGATGAGAAGATCTACACCTTTTGGGATTACTTTAGAGATGCATACGGCCGCGATGCAGGCCTGCGTATTGACCATTTTTTACTGAGCCCGCAAATAGCAATAAAGTTAAAGAAGGGTGGGGTAGACCGCCATGTGAGGGGCTGGGAGAAAACCAGCGACCATGCCCCGGTATGGATTGAGCTCAAAAAGTAGCTTATTCCAAGTGGGCGTGCAGTGCTGCGCGGTATTGCGAAGCACTCTTACCGGTAACTTCTTTAAACGATTTGTTGAAGTGGCTAAAGTTGTTAAACCCACTTTCATAACTCACTTCAGATATAGGTATGGGTTTCTCTGCCAACAGTTTGCAGGCATGCACCACACGGTATTCATTTACAAACTGAACAAAGGTTTTATTGGTCATCTTCTTAAAATACCGGCAAAACGAGGGTATTGTCATACTTGCTTTTTCTGAAACATCACCCAGGGCAATGACCTCCCTAAAGTTGTCTTTTACGTAGTTAAATACCATATTAATACGGTCGTTGTCCTGTACCTGTGTATCCAATGCAAACCCCTGTGCGTTAAGTACTTTGTAATCATCGGCTTTTTCCAGCTCATGCAGTACAGATATAAGCGTAAGCAACCGTTCAAAAGGCAGCTGCTTAGACATCAGTTCCATCTTTTTACCTACAATTA
>JAZKDS010000165.1:8914-13187 GCA_040387455.1 Bacteroidota bacterium | reverse complement strand
CTGGGCGCATCTATATTATTCCCTACAACCTACTCAAGACTCAATTCTTTTAAAATGGGGCTGCGCAACGGCCTTAAAATATGGTTTAGCACAATACCATTCACTATAGCAGCCGGCTTGTTAGAAGGCTTTATAACCCGCTATTCGGTAAGCATGCCCATATGGCTTAGTATCTTTATAATATTATCTACCTTAAGCCTTATATCGTGGTATTACCTTATTTATCCTTTTCAGGTTAACCGCAAACTAAAAAAATTATCCGCCCAAATATAACCCCTACCCAAATTGAAAATTAAGCTCCTCATATTTATATATTTTGCAACATTATGCAACTGCTTTGCGCAGGATGAGATGTATGCAGATTCTGCATATCAAGACACCATTAACTATATTGAAGAGGTAGTACTTGAAGAACAGGCCCGTATAAAACCAAATACAGCTGCACCTGCCGAAAAGCCGGTATACAGCAACCGCACTTTTAAAAAAGGCTATAAAGAAAACTACACCGGCAGTAAATTTGAATATACCGAAAAACCCCAGACCAAATCATTATGGGATCGTTTTTGGGCCTGGCTATGGCGATTGATCAATGGCTACTACAACTCTAACGAAGACGGAAGCGTTTCGGGCTTTGGTATAATGTTCTACATAGGGGCCGTGCTTTTTGTACTACTTGCCGCTTATTTTATAGCCCGCGCCATTATGAAAAAAGATGGTGTATGGATATTTGGCAAATCACGCAGAAACATATCGGTATATGATACCGATGATGAGAACATCCATGAAATGGATTTTAGCACGCTTATAGCACAAACCAAACAGGCATGCAACTACAGGCTGGGCATACGCTACTATTACCTGTGGCTGCTTAAAAGGCTTTCTTACCGCGAAATTATTATATGGCACACCGATAAAACCAATTCTGACTACCACTATGAAATAAAAGACCCTGTGCTTAAACGAGAATTTGAATACCTGTCTTATGTGTATGACCACAGCTGGTATGGCGAATTCCCTATTGATGATGCAGCTTTCAGCAAAGCTGAAAAAGCATTCCTTAAAACCATTAATACACTGTAACAATGAAAAAAAATAAGGAAATCATCATTATTGGGTCAGTAGTAGTTTTTTTAGCAATTATTATAACTATTGCCAATGCCCTCGCGCCCGAACCGTTAGACTGGAGGCCCACCTATTCTGCAAAAGACAAAATACCTTTAGGCCTTTATGTGCTTGATAACGAATCGGAGGCAATTTTTAAAGGAGATTCTATTCATAAATTTTGGGAGACACCTTATGAGTTCCTCGATAAAAAATATGATTATGAGGCCAGTAATTATACCATTAAGGGCTCTTTCCTGAAAATTGAGGACGAAAACACAATCGACCCGGAATCGGTAAAAGAGTTGATGAATTTTGCCGACTATGGTAATACAGTGGTATTAAGCATGAAAAGCTTTCCGCAAGAATTGCTCGACACGTTAGGAATTGAGCTTGATTACCAGAAGATATTTATAGATTCGGTACAAATAGGCCTTGCTAACGATGCCCCGGCAGACAGGTTCTGGATTAAAAACGGCATGGGTACCGCATATTTTGACGGCTTACCGGATAACGATAGTATTAAAGTGCTTGGCTACCAATACTCTCACGGTAGCGGCAGCCCCAATTTTATTGAGGCCCGTTTTGGCCAGGGGCGCTTTTTACTGCATACACAACCGGCAATTTTTAGTAACTTCTACCTGCTTAAAGACGATTTTTATACCCATACACAGCGTGTTCTTTCAAGCATACCCAAGGGTAGCCTGTATTGGCCTAACGAGTATGCAAACAAGCAAACCTTTGAAAACCAAGGCAGCAGCCTGCGTTATATTATGAGCCAACCCGGCCTTAAATGGGCATGGAGGCTTGGTATATGGGGCCTGGTGCTGTTTATTATTTTTAATGCAAGGCGCAGGCAGCGCATAGTGCCTATTATAGAACCTGTGCGCAATACCACCATAGATTTTGCAAAAACAATAGGCAACCTGTACTATCAGGAGGGCGACCACCATACCATAATAGAAAAAAAGATTATATACTTCCTGGAGCACATCCGTACAGAATATCTTATAGATACGGCACTGCTGGATGATGCCTTTATTGAAAAATTACACCAAAAAACAGCCAAGCCCGTTGAAGACATTCAGCGGGTGGCGCAAATGATAAAAAAATTCCGCCACAATTTTGAAAGTACGGCAAACGATGTTGTGGCCATTAACAACGCAATCGAAAAACTTAGGTTATGACAGAAAATGAAAACACCACAGGCAATCAACCTGAAAATTTTGATACAAATAATCCCGAAACAGTTATAAACCCTGTACCGTTACCGGGAGCAGAAAATGAAAACATAAACTTTGGTTCAAGGTTAGACCTTGGCGCACTACGCGAAAGTATAGAAAGCGTTAAGCACCAGATAAGTTCTGTAATTGTAGGCCAGCACAAAATGATAGACCAGTTGCTTGTAGCCATACTGGCTAATGGGCATGTACTGCTTGAAGGTGTTCCGGGTGTAGCAAAAACCATAAGCGCCAAGCTGCTTAGCAAAACCCTTACGCTTGATTTTAGCCGTATACAGTTTACACCGGACCTTATGCCGAGTGATATCCTGGGTACATCGGTATTTGATATGTCTAAATCGTCGTTTACCTTTAAAAAAGGCCCTATATTTTCAAACTTTGTACTGATAGACGAAATTAACCGCGCCCCGGCAAAAACCCAGGCGGCATTGTTTGAGGTAATGGAAGAGCGCCAGATAACCGTAGAAGGCACCACCTACACTATGGAGGCTCCGTTTTTAGTTATAGCTACACAAAACCCTATTGAGCAGGAAGGTACATACCGCCTGCCCGAAGCACAGCTAGACCGTTTCTTGTTCAAAATAACCATCGACTATCCTAAATTAGAGGAAGAGATATCGATACTACAACGCGAAAATGCCCTGCAGGATCGCGATAAGCTGGATAAGATTAAAGAAGTATTATCACAGTCAGACATAATTAAATACCAGGGTATTGTTAAGCACATTGTAGTAGAACCTCAGCTTATAGAATACATAGCCAAAATTGTAATTGGTACCAGGAGCAATAACTTTTTATACCTGGGTGCTTCGCCGCGTGCCTCTATTGCTATACTAAATGCTTCTAAAGGCTATGCCGCTTTAAGGGGCCGCGATTTTGTAACACCGGATGATATTAGAGATGCCGCTGTACCGGTATTGCAGCACCGTGTTATGGTAGCACCGGAGCGCGAAATGGAAGGCCTTACCAGCGAACAGATTATCAAACAGATTATTGACACTGTAGAAGTTCCGCGTTAATGAAGTGGCTACAACGCATATACGTTAACAACTTTGCCTGGTATGTTTTTATGGGCATACTGGTATTGTTTGTTGTATCTTATATTTACCCACCCATTCATGCAGCCGTATGGCTTATATTTTATTTATGGCTGGCACTCCTTGCTATAGACTTTGTACTGCTGTTTGCCACAAATCAGCGTTTTGCAGGCCTGCGCCAGGTGCCCGAAAAACTATCTAACGGAGACGAAAACCCTATTACCATAAGATTAGAAAGCGGTTATGGCTTCCCTATACAGGCAAGGGTTATAGATGAGTTGCCGTTTCAGTTCCAGGTACGCAATTTTAAAGTAACCAGAAACATAAGCGCGGGTGGCACCGTTGCTTTTGAATATATTTTAAGGCCACTGGAGCGTGGCGAATATCACTTTGGTAAACTTAATGTTTACGTTAGCTCTCCGCTGCGTTTAGCATCAAGGCGCTTTATGTTTGGCGAAGGCCAAATGGTGCCCACCTACCCTTCTTACATTCAGCTGCGCAAGTATGACCTTATGGCGTTTAGCAACCGCTTGTTTGAATACGGCATTAAAAAAATTCGACGCATAGGCCATACCATGGAGTTTGAGCAGATAAAAGAATATGTATCCGGCGATGACATCCGTACCATAAACTGGAAGGCTTCTGCAAAAAAGAACCAGCTTATGGTAAACCAGTTTCAGGACGAACGCTCGCAAAACGTTTATATGGCTATTGATAAGGGCCGTGTAATGAAAATGCCTTTTGAAGGCCTGAGCCTGCTTGATTATGCTATAAATGCCACACTGGTACTGAGCAACACCATACTTAAAAAGAATGACAAGGCCGGTATGTTTGCTTTTTCTAAAAAGGTAGAAAACCGTGTAGCGGCCGACAGGCGCAGCGGGCAGATGAACA
>JAZKDS010000165.1:0-8904 GCA_040387455.1 Bacteroidota bacterium | reverse complement strand
GAGAGCCTGTATAACATAAAAACCGACTTTTTTGAAAGTGATTACGGCAGGCTTTATGCCGATATTAAGCGCAACGTTACACACCGCAGCCTAATACTGCTGTACACTAATTTTGAAACCCTTGATGGGCTTAAACGGCAGCTGCCTTATCTTAAGGGTATTGCAAAAAGCCACCTTTTAGTAGTTGTGTTTTTTGAAAATACCGAGCTGAATGAGCTTATCAATAAAAAAGCCGGATCTGTACAGGAAATTTATGACCAGGTAATTGCCGAAAAGTTTGCTTTTGAAAAAAGGCTCATCGTTCAGGAATTAAAAAAATATGGTGTGCATTCTATCCTTACCAAGCCGGAAAACCTTACGCTGGAAAGCATTAATAAGTATCTTGAAATAAAAGCAAGGGGCATACTTTAAAACCAAAATCATGAAAGCAGGATGTCTTAGTATATTTATTTTAGCCTTACTGGTTTCATGCAAAAAAGAGCCGGAAGTTCAGGTAATTCCGCAGGTAATTAATCAAGATACTGTACCTGTACCCGTTAAACAAGACTCATTAACTAAAAATGATACAGCATCTAACCGGGTTATTGCCGATTTTCTTAAAAGGCAGGCTGAAGTTAAAGCTACATTACCTACGTTAAAACCGGAGCAGGCTAATAATTTATATGAAAACATGCTCATACAAAATGGCAAAACTATTACTGAGCTTGACAGGCTTGAACGTGTTGTGCTTGATAATTTTTACAGCTATTATACCTATTCAGAAGACAAGCTTATGCCTCCCCCTGATGTAGTTAAGAAAAAAGAAAAAAAACTGACTGACGCAGGGCTGCAATTTTGGATAATTGGTGAAGGTTATGTAGAAATAACCACACTGCCTGATTTTTACCTCAACATTTTTAAAGATTATGTTACTCCTGATTATAAAAAATATTTAGAGATTACCGCTAATGAAGATAAAGATTTATATACTGCCGATGCCGGTATTATAATCCCTTTAAAAGACTTAGCAAACCGTATATTCAGCTGGGAAAAGTTTATTGACACATATCCTGAAAGCAATCTTATTGCAAAGGCAAAAGAACTGTATAAAGAGTATCAGTACGGTTATTTGCTTGGTATGGATAATACTCGAGTAATGGACAGAGAAACTTTAGAAATTTACCCTGAAAATAAGGTTGAGTTTAACCGTTTCATAGCAAAATATCCAAACAGCCCTACTGCTAAACTGGTAAAAATTGTACTTAACCATACAGGAAGCATGGATGAATTGTATGCCCTAATTAAAAAAGAACAGGATGCGTTAGGATTAAATTGATTAGTTTCAATAAAACTTTGCAACTTTGCAGCTGTAAACCCTGAACTGAAAATGAAACAAATAACCAGCCCGCAAAACCCATTTATTAAAGAGCTTGTGCTATTGCAGGAAAAAGCAAAAGCACGCAGGCAAACCGGTACTTTTTTAATTGAAGGGCAACGCGAAATTGAGCTGGCCCGCAAAGGTGGTTATGATATTGAAACCGTACTTTTTGTACCCGATATGCTTACCGAAAGGCAACTGTCTCAATTAGCAGGCAGCAAAGCCGACAGGATAGAAATAAGTAAAGAAGTGTACCAAAAGCTAGCCTACCGCGATACTACAGAAGGTATTATAGCAGTAGCTAAAACCAAAAGCCTTAACCTGAATGATTTAAAGTTGGGCAAAAATCCACTGATTTTAGTAGCCGAAGCGACAGAGAAACCCGGTAACCTTGGCGCATTGCTACGAACGGCCGATGCCGCTAAACTTGATGCCGTGATTATTGCCAACCCTAAAACCGACATCTATAATCCTAATATTGTACGCAATAGCGTAGGCTGCCTTTTTACCAACCAAATTGCCACCGGTACTACAGATGAAGTTATTGCCTGGCTAAAGGCAAAAAAAATAAATATCTATTGTGCTACATTGCAGGATTCTGCGTTTTATCATGAACAGGATTACACCGCAGGCAGCGCATTAGTAGTAGGCACAGAGGCTACCGGGCTTACACAGGCATGGCGCGATGCGGCTGATAAAAATATTATTATCCCTATGCAGGGAGAAATTGACTCTATGAATGTGTCAGTTGCCGCTGCAATTCTTATATTTGAAGCTAAAAGGCAACGCGGATTTGCCATTTAAAGATTTAATGCTATGAAATTGTTTACTTACATCTCGCTTTTTTGCTGCCTGCAGGCCTACTGCCAGGATATAGAAACTCTTGCATGGAAAACCAGCAACATTAACGACAGGATAGCGCTTACTGTTTCGCTTAAGGAATTCCAAAAAATGGGCCGCGAAGCAGATAGTATAACCGATGCCACAAGCGATGATCTGTGCGGGCTTAAAAATATGGATGGTGCTAAAGTATTCTATTTTAAAGGCGTAAAATATATTTTGCATAATGATACACTTACTTTTCGTAGTGTAGATTTTACTCCAAGGCGCCGTATGTATCTCGCTACAGAAAAAGATTGGTTTGATCATACTACCACTTTCAAAACGTTTGCTAAAACCTATCCCGGCTCTGCGGCCTACCCAGACTACATTGAAGACGAAGAAGGCGGTGACTTTGACATGTATACCATGCTTCCCGAAGAAGCTACAGATAAAAGCGAGTGGCGTTTTTATTTTAGGGAAGGTAAACTGCACCATATAGAGTACTGGTCGCCGTGCGAATAAATGCGTGAGGTTAAAACATACCATAATCCTATAAATGGGGAGTATACTAAAATACTGCAAACGGCAGCTGAAACCGATGGTGCATATACATTATTTGAAGTAAGCCTATCGCCCGGAGGCGGCAATCCTATACATTATCACACAAAATTTACCGAAGAATTTTTTGCCGTCAGTGGCCCGTTGGGCTTACAAAAAGGCAGGCATAAAGTAGCACTACAACCCGGCCAAAGTAGTGTTGTGCCCCTTTTAGCACACCACAGGTTTTTTAATGATAGTGATAACGATATTATTTTCAGGGTAAAGCTTACGCCCGGCCAGCCCACTTTCGAAAACTTTTTAAAAGGCATGTTCGGCCTGGTTAATGATGGTAAGACCATTACTAAAAACCAAATCCCTAAAAATATATTCCATATTGCCGTAATGTTTGCCTGGGGCGACACACACCTTGTAAACCCTTTTGTAAAACTATCTGGCCCTATACTCAAAAAACTTTACAAAACAGCCGTAAATAAAGGCATTGAACAGCAATTACTGGACGCATATTGCAAGGATTAAAAAATATTTTAAAAATAATCAATCGAAAAATATAAATGTATTGATTTATGTCGTAATATTGTACCATCAATTTGACAAACATACAGGCAGTAACAAACTGCTTTTTTTTAACCAAATTAAATTGATATATATAAATATTTAAGTAATTTAAAATAAAAAGAAAATGAGTTCTAAGTTAGAAGGAAAAGTAGCTGTGGTAACAGGAGCCTCTAAAGGTATAGGTGCGGCAATAGCAAAAGATTTAGCAAATGCAGGTGCAAAAGTTGCCGTTAACTATGCCAGTGATAAAGCCGGTGCAGATAAAGTGGTAAGTGAGATAACTGCCAATGGTGGCCATGCAATTGCCGTACAGGGGTCTGTAACCAACAGTGGCGATATTGCACGCATTTTTGGCCAGGCAAAAGAAGCCTATGGCAGCATAGATATTGTGGTAAACAACGCTGGTATCTATAAGTTTGAGCCCGTTGAAGAAGTTAACGAAGCAGAATTTAACAGGCAGTTTCACACCAATGTGCTCGGACCTATCCTGATTACCGGCGAAGCACTAAAACACTTCCCGGAAACGGGCGGCAGCATCATCAACATCAGTTCGGTAGTAGCCGTTAGCCCTACGCCGTACGCTGCGGTATATGCTTCTACAAAAGGCGCGCTTGATACCCTTACCAAAACCCTTGCACTAGAGCTTGCCCCTAAAAAAATAAGGGTAAACACCGTATCACCGGGGCTTACTGTAACAGAAGGCACCCACACGACGGGTATAGCCGGTAGCGAATTTGAGGCAACTATTGTAGCCGGGACACCACTGGGCCGCGCCGGCCAGCCGGAAGATATTGCCGGTATTGTTACCTTCCTGGCATCAGACGACGCCGGATGGATTACCGGACAAAGGGTAAACGCATCTGGCGGCCTTAATTAATTTTTTTCTTAATATCTGTTCTTTCAAAAAGGGATTCGGGTCTATACCGGATCCCTTTTTTATTTAGTGAATCGCAAATTTTACAGAAAATCCTTTCACGCGAGTGCTTAATTTTTCACAATTGGAGTTCGAGTTTCATCATGCTAACATATCGCGATCCTCTAATTTCAAATTTCCCCCCGGATGATGTCGAATAATGAAGTGATAAAAAACAAATCCTAAACCATAAACCTGAACTTTAAATAACCAAATTTTCCATTAACCGAATCGACTATTTTACTCTTGTCAGGCACAAATATTTTACGTACATTTAAGGCACACGACCAGATGCTATGATTGAAATTGATATAGAACAGGAAAACAAGGCAATTGCCAAAGAATATAAGGAATTACTGCGCATTAGCTACCAAACGCTTACCGAAGACGACAAAAAGCTGATACGTAAGGCATTTGACGTGGCCGTTGATGCCCATAAAGATCAACGCCGCAAAAGTGGCGAGGCCTACATATTTCACCCTATTGCGGTGGCAAAAATTGTAGCGTCAGAAATTGGCCTGGGTGCCACCTCCATAGCTTCTGCCCTGCTTCATGATGTAGTTGAAGATACAGATATTACGGTAGATGACATCCGCAAGATGTTTAACCCCAAAATAGCCCAGATTGTAGAAGGCCTTACCAAGATAGCCCAGGTTAAAACAGACCAGGAGATATCTATGCAGGCAGAAAACTTCCGCAAGATGCTGCTTACACTTAACGATGATGTTAGGGTAATCCTGATAAAAATTGCCGACCGTCTGCACAACATGCAAACCATGGACAGCATGGCCGAATACAAACAGGCAAAAATAGCATCGGAAACATTATACATTTATGCACCAATGGCACACCGCCTGGGCCTGTACAACATTAAAACCCAACTGGAAGACCTGGGCCTTAAGTATACAGAACCCGCAGTGTATCATGATATTGTAAGCAAAATAAAGGAAACCAAAGAAGAACAGGATGCTTATATCAAGTCGATATCTGATGTACTTAAAACTTCTATGGATACCGAAGGCATAGAATATACCATAAAAGGCAGGCCTAAAAGCATTTACTCCATCCGCCGCAAAATGCTGGCACAGGGCGTAAGCTTTGACGAGGTGTATGATAAGTTTGCCCTGCGCATTATTTACAAAGCCATTCAGCATGATGAGAAATTTCTGGCCTGGAAAATATATTCCATAGTAACAGATCATTACCGCCCCAGCCCCAGCAGGTTGCGCGACTGGATATCATCGCCTAAGTCTACCGGCTATGAGGCCCTGCATATTACCGTTATGGGCCCCAAAGGCCGCTGGGTAGAGATACAGGTGCGCAGTGAGCGTATGGATGAGGTAGCCGAAAAAGGCTATGCCGCCCACTACAAATACAAACAGGGCGCTAATAACGAAGAGCACGGGCTTGAAACCTGGCTCAACCTGCTAAAGGAAGCTTTAGAAAACACATCGGGCAATGCCGTAGATTTTGTAGAAGATTTTAAGCTGAACCTGTATGCTAAAGAAATTTATGTATTTACCCCTAAAGGCGAAATCAAGTCGTTACCTAAAGGCGCTACATCGCTGGATTTTGCATTCAGCATCCACTCAGAGGTAGGCATACGCACACGCGGCACAAGGGTAAACGGCAAGCTTGTACCCTTAAACCACGTGCTTAACAGCGGTGATCAGGTAGAAGTAATTACTTCTCAAAATCAAAAACCCAACTCGCACTGGCTGGATTATGTAACCACCGTGCGTGCTAAAAACAAAATTAAGAACGTACTTAACGAAGATACCAAGAAAATTGCCGAAGACGGTAAAGAGCTGCTTACACGCAAACTGCGCCACCTTAAAATTACGCTAAACGAGACTACAGTTAACGAACTGGTAAGTTATTTTAAGCTAAAAACCAGCCTCGACCTGTTTTATCGTGTGGGTGTGGGCACTATAGAAAACCAGCAGCTTAAGGATTATGCCGCCCTTAAGAGCAACACATTTATGAACTTCTTTAAGGCAAAAATTAAAAAATCGCCTACGGTGCCGCCGGAGCAGCTTCAAAAAGAAGAGATAAGCCGCAATTATGACCTGCTTGTTTTTGGCAAGAATGAAGATAAGCTCGATTATAAGCTGGCCAACTGCTGCAACCCCATTCCCGGAGATGATGTGTTTGGGTTTGTTACGGTTAATGAGGGCATTAAAGTCCATAAAAAAGATTGCCCTAACGCCATAAGGCTGCAAAGCAACTATGCCTACCGCATTATACAGGCCAAGTGGATAGACAGCAGCCAGGAAGAGTTTAAGGCAACCCTTAAAATTACAGGTATGGATAGCCTTGGTCTTACTAATGAGCTTACAAAGGTTATATCCAGCAACATGAATGTTAACATACAAAGCATATCCTTAAGCGGTAATGCCGGTATTTTTAACGGTCAGCTTACCGTAGTGGTACAAAACAACACACTGCTTAAAAAGCTTATGGAAAACATCAAGAAAATTGACGGTATTGATAAAGTAACGAGGATTTATAATAATTAAAAAATGAAAAAACTCCTGATAGCTTTTATAGTCCTCTTTTCTCAGGTATTGCTTGCACAGGATGCACAGGTTGATGTAAACACAGAAAACCTGTGCAAAAAATGGATTTTTAAAGATATTATCAATACTGAAAAGAGCGAAGCAGATGTAGCCGAAACGCGCGAGATGCTACTGCCTACTATATTCCAGTTAAACCAGGACGGCACTTATATTTTTGAATTTATAGACACCCGCAAAGGCACCTGGCAGCTTGATGCGGCTAAAAAGGTTATAACCCTTAAAGAATCAGGCAAGTTTGCCACACATACCTGGACGGTGCATTCTTTAACTAAAAATGAGCTTAGCGCCTCGCGCGATGATGCTTCCCAAAAAATAGTTTTTACAGCCCCGTAGCAGTTTTCATCATTTTTGAACAATTGAGATACTTCAAAAAAATTAGCGTATCTTTGCGCGTATTCGACATAAAACCATGGATAATAATAAAAACCAGGATATTGTAAAAAATGTCTTCACCAAATTTCTGGAAGACAAAGGCCACAGGAAAACTCCTGAGCGCTATGCAATACTGCAGGAAATATACAACAGCCAGGAGCATTTTGATATAGAATCGCTTTACATCAAAATGAAAAATAAAAACTACCGTGTTAGCCGCGCCACGCTGTATAACACTATAGAACTCCTGTTAGAATGCGGCCTTGTAAGGCGCCACCAGTTTGGCCAAAACCAGAGCCACTACGAAAAATCATACTTTGATAAGCAGCACGACCATATTATTATGACCGATACCGGTGAAGTGATAGAGTTTTGCGATCCTCGTATTCAAAGCATAAAGAAAACCATCGAAGAAATTTTTGGTATTGAAATTCATAACCATTCTTTATACCTTTACGGCCACAAAAAACAGCCTGTAGCCGAAAGTTAAAATACGCTGAAAATTCAGCAACGGCAAACCAACCCTGCAAAGGATTGGTTTTTGTTTTTATTGAAAATTAGAGAATTACTACAAACATAAACAACAAACTAAATTAAAGGAATGACCGTAGATTTACTGCTCGGATTACAATGGGGCGACGAAGGCAAAGGAAAAATTGTTGACGTACTAACCTCCGGATATGATATAATAGCCCGCTTTCAGGGTGGCCCAAATGCTGGCCACACGTTGGAATTTGACGGCATAAAACACGTATTGCGTACTATACCATCGGGTATTTTCCATAAAAACTCGGTTAACATTATTGGTAACGGTGTTGTTATGGATCCGGTTGTTTTCCAGAAAGAACTGGAAGGCCTTGAAAAATTCAACATAGATATTACATCGCGCCTGCTTATATCGCGAAAAGCACACCTTATACTGCCTACGCACCGCCTGCTCGATGCAGCCAGCGAAGCCAGCAAAGGCAAAGCAAAAATAGGTTCTACCCTTAAGGGTATTGGCCCTACGTATATGGATAAAACCGGCAGGAACGGCATCCGTGTAGGCGATATTGAACTGGCTGACTTTGAAGACCGCTACCGTGCCCTGGCAGATAAACACCAGGCCATGATAGACTTTTATAACGTAGACCTTCAGTATGACCTTGAAGAGCTTGAAGCTGAGTTTTTTGAAGCTGTAAAAGTGCTTAAAACGCTTCAGTTTATTGATAGCGAAGAGTACCTTAACAAAGCCATGAAAGAAGGCAAAACAATCCTTGCCGAAGGTGCACAGGGTTCACTTCTGGATATTGACTTTGGTACATACCCGTTTGTAACATCATCTAACACTACTGCTGCCGGTGCCTGTACAGGCCTGGGCATTGCCCCTAACAGGGTTAAAGAGGTGTTTGGTATATTTAAAGCTTACACTACACGTGTGGGCAGCGGCCCCTTCCCTACTGAATTGTTTGACGAAGATGGCGCTACCATGGCACGCGTGGGCAATGAGTTTGGCTCTGTTACCGGCCGTGCAAGGCGCTGTGGCTGGTTAGACCTTGTTGCACTTAAATATGCAGTGCAGGTAAACGGAGTTACACAATTATACATGATGAAAGGTGACGTACTTAGCGGTTTTGACACCCTTAAAGTATGTACCTCTTACAAATACAAAGGTGAGGAAACTAATTACCTACCGTATAACATTGAGCCCGAAAATGTTGAGCCAATTTTTGTTGACAAAAAAGGCTGGGCTGCTGACCTGACAG
>JAZKDS010000164.1:4008-5753 GCA_040387455.1 Bacteroidota bacterium | reverse complement strand
CTGTATGTGTGGGCGATAATTTTTACCCTAACGGAGTACAAAGCACAGACGATCATCAATGGATATCGTCGTTTGAAAATATCTATACTAATATGAGCCTGCATAATGACTGGTATGTGGCACTGGGCAATCATGACTATCGCGGCAACATACAGGCGCAGCTAGATTATGCAAAAATAAGCAGAAGGTGGCAAATGCCCGATAAGTACTATACAAAAACATTTGACCTGGACAACGGTGAAAAAGTACTTATGGTAGTAATGGATACTAACCCATATATAGACAGCTACTACAAGCCCGGCACGATGTACCAGAATATTATTGCTCAGGATACCCTGGCACAAACACAATGGCTGCATCAAACCCTTAAAAATGCTGATGCAAAAGTAAAATGGAAAATTGTAGTGGGGCATCACCCTATGTACAGCGGCGGCAAAAGAGAAACCAACCCCGATACTATAAAGTTTAAAGATCGCTTTGCCGATGTATTCGACAAGTATAAAGTAGATGCCTACATTTGCGGGCACGAACATGATTTACAGATCATTAAACCAAAGGGCAGGTATACTACGCAGTTCCTTTCAGGGGCTGCGAGCGAGGTTAGACCAAGTGGCGAAACAGACGGTACTCTTTTTGCAAAAGATGAAGCCGGCTTTATGACATTTTCTGTTACCGGCAATAAAATGCTGGTTCAGGTAGTTAATCATGAAGGAAAAATTATTTACACCACCGAATTAAACAAGAAATAAGACTAATGAAAAAATATACCATACTACTGGTGGCTTTTGTACTGTTTACATCATGTAAAAGCGGGTTTGCCACCATAAAACCAGATGCAATTAAACCCACTATAGTCACAACGCCTACACCACATGACACTGATGACCCTTCAATCTGGATACATCCCACAGATGCTTCTAAGAGTCTTATTATTGGCACGGATAAGAATACAGAGGGTGGTTTGTATGTATATGACCTTTCGGGAAAAATTGTAAACAAAAGCGAAACCTTAAAAAGACCAAATAATGTAGATATAGCCTACGGCCTTATTATAGGTGGCAAAAGCTATGATGTGGCCATAACCACAGAACGTGAACGTGATATGATACGCATTTTTTCTATTCCTGATATGAAACCGCTGGATAACGGCGGTATACCGGTTTTTGCCGGCGAAACAGAAAAAGAGCCTATGGGAATTGCCATATATACTCGCCCGGCTGATAAAGCCATATTTGCCGTGGTGGGCCGTAAAAGTGGGCCATCGGGTTCATACCTGTGGCAATATAGGATTAATGATTCTGGCAACGGATATGCATCAGCACAGCTAGTACGTAAGTTTGGCAGCTTTAGTGCTAAAAAAGAAATTGAAGCTATAGCGGTAGATAACGAATTGGGCTATATATATTATTGCGATGAAACTGTAGGTATTAAAAAATATGTGGCCGACCCTGATGCCAAAAATGATAATGAGCTTGTACTATTTGGCACCGATGGATTTGTTTCAGACAACGAAGGCATAGCCATTTACAAAAAAACAGCTACAACAGGTTATATTTTAGTATCTAACCAGCAGGCAAATACTTTCATGGTATTCCCAAGAGAAGGAACAAATAATAATGCAAACAGCTATCCGCTACTTGCCGAAATACCAACCTCAACAATAGAGTGCGACGGCGCCGATGCTACCAATGTAAACATGAATGCTAATTTCCCTAAAGGGATGCTTGTAGCAATGAGTAACGGCA
>JAZKDS010000164.1:2410-3998 GCA_040387455.1 Bacteroidota bacterium | reverse complement strand
TGACATTTCATTATTATGACTGGAATATTATCCAGAGACTTATTGATATGGGATACGGCCTTAAATAAAATAGGGTTACACACCCTACCTAAACATTTCCTATAGCAATTGGTTAAAATAAGCCCCATAAGACTTCAGCAGTTTTATGGGCTTATTAATTTTTATATGATCTAAAATTTGCAGCAAAATTAATTACCTTCATGCTTTACTAAACACCAAGACAAAAGTTAATAAATACAAATGATTTGCTCAAACAAGTGGCTTTTATTAAGGAGATTGACAAATTAAAATACATTCAGCGCAGAACAAAGTTGTTTAACAGCAACAGGCACGAAAATGATGCAGAGCACAGTTGGCATTTGGCCATGATGCCTGTCGTTTTAGCAGAACATTCAGACAGGCCCATTGATGTACTTAAAGTAGTAAAAATGGTATTGATTCATGATTTGGTAGAAATTGATGCTGGTTATACGTTTATCTATGATACCTCTAAAAATCATACTAATACTGACGAGGAGCGCTTAGCCGCAAAACGAATTTTTGGATTATTACCACAAGCGCGGGCTCAGGGCTTTATTGAAATTTGGGAAGAGTTTGAAGAAGGCAGTAGCGACGATGCAAAATTTGCAAAGGCAATGGACCGCTTTGAGCCTTTGCTGCAAAACAGTAGCAACAATGGCGGAACCTGGGCAGAATTTAATGTAAAGTACCATACCGTATACAACAAGAAAAAAGTTATACAGGATGGCTCATCCTCAATTTGGAACTATGCCGAACGTTTATTAAACGAGTGTGTAGATAAGGGCATCCTTAAAAAGGATATACCAGAGTTGTAAATGCTCTCGTGGCAAACACTGCCATTGGGCTAACCATATCGGTATATTTATAAATCCGGTTATATTTAGGTATCAAAATACTTAACATAATAATTTCTATTTAAAAGCATAGGCTTAACAACAGATAACGCATTTTTGTACTAAAATTAAGGACATGCACTACTTCATTATAGTATACTTACTCTTAGCTACTTCGGCAAAAATAAATGCACAATCGGGCGTTAAAATTGCATTTCTTGCCGATGTACACCTGCAGGATATTTATGGCACTTTAAATGACAACAGCTACAAAGGCATTATAAACCCGGTCGATGGCATGCCTGTGCTTATCCGTACCATGGAAAGTCAGCTGCACAGTACACGTATTTTTAATGAAAACTATTTTGCCTTTATTGCCGCACTTGATGATATTGCCGCCCGAGGCATAAAAATAGTAGCCCTGCCGGGCGATTATACCGATGACGGCCAGCCCATACATTTAAGAGGACTACAACACATATTAAAAATGTATGAAGATAAGTATAGTATCAGTTTTTTTATAACCACCGGTAATCACGACCCAGTGGGCCCATTTGCAAAACATGCCGGCAAAACCGATTTTCTTGGTGCTGGTGGCAAGCAACAGCCCATATTTAGCAAAGAAACGATGTATAAACCCAGTGCAAACGATTTACCTGTGGTAGTAACAAGCGATATTGCCTGTATGGGCTATACCGGTATTACAGAGTACCTGGGCAGCTTTGGCTTTATGC
>JAZKDS010000164.1:0-2345 GCA_040387455.1 Bacteroidota bacterium | reverse complement strand
AAGAAGCAAAAACCCTGGCGACCCTGGAAAACCGGGAATATGAAGTAACACCTGGCTTTAAAGTGCCCGATGCCTCTTATGTTGTAGAGCCGGTAAATGGGCTGTGGCTACTGGCCATAGATGGCAATACTTATATTCCTAAAGACAGTAAAGGCAACACGGCAGATTCTGATAATTATCGCGGTGCAGATTTGGGCTATAACAATGTACTGAGTAATAAAATACATCTTATCAACTGGGTAAAAAATGTAGCCGTAGAAGCAAAAAAACATAACAAAACGCTTATTGCCTTTAGCCACTACCCTATGGTAGATTTTAATGATGGCGCGTCCGCCCAGATTGCGCAGTTTATGGGCAAGGGCAAATGGCAGTTAGACCGCATACCGGTTGAGGCTGTGGCACAACAATTTGCCGATGCCGGTCTTACCATACATTTTGGTGGGCATATGCACATCAACGATACCGGTATCTATACAACTGCTAAGGGCAACACGCTGCTTAATGTTCAAACGCCATCATTAGCGGCTTACATACCTGCTTACAAATTACTTACTTTAACTGACGATAGTGCCGAAGTCGAAACCATTACCATTGATATGGTTAAAGACTTTGATAAGCTTTTTCCGCTGTATAAAATGGAATATGACTATTTACAACAACAGGGTAAAAAAGACATTTGGAATAAAGACATCCTAGCTACCAGAAGCTACCATGAGTTTACTGATTTTCATTTAAAAGAACTGGTACGCCTGCGTTTTATACCTGATGACTGGCACCCGGAATTTGCCACACTTTTAAACAGCCTTAACGGTACCGATCTTTTATTAATAGCTAATATTAAAAATCCGGTGAGCCTAATTGAGCTTATACAAAACAGGGCGAAATTTAAACCTGAATGGACTACAGCCGAAAAAACTGCACAGCAAAAAGTAAAAGATTCTAATATGGTATGGAAGAGCTTTACTGAGTGGAAAGGTGCCGACCTTATTTTAGATTTTTACCGCATCCGTAATGCCGATGAGCTTGCCCTGGCCGATATACCCGCTACTCGCATTGCCCAATACAGGCTTATTGCCCAATGCCTGGCCACACAAAACTACAGTCAGAATGATGCCCAACAAACCGATTTGAATTTGCTGTTTAGCATTTTAAGTAAGTTTTTAGATGGCGAACCTGCAAAACATTTTAAGTACAACCTAAAAACGGGCAAATTGCAGGATATAAAGCAATAAAAAACGGCACCATAAATGGTGCCGCCCTCAATGTAACCTAACAAAAAATAAACAACTTATTTTTTAAGATCAATACTATTAACCGGATTAGGCCTAACATATGTGCCATCATCAAACTTAATGCTGTAGGTAGATTTAAAAAGCTTGCTGGGCAAATAAAAATCGGTGGTAATAATTTGTGCTCCGCTTTTCTTGGCATCTTCAAAATGCGTATAATCATTATTACGGGCCTCAACTGTACTATTATCTGCCCTTGTGCGGATTATGTAGCCTTTTTTAACAAGGTCTGCTATGGTTTTATCTTCAGGGTCATTTCTAAACATAGCCGCTGCCTCTGGCGTGCCGGGAGCAGCATTAACAAACACCACCCTGTTTTTTAAAGATGGGTGCCCTTTCATATATAAATCGCGGGCTGCACCGCTATTATCTAATATAAACATAAACCTGCCTTTAGCCTCTTTAAGCGCCGGCCAGTTGCCTTTAAGCACTGCCTCTTCCAGCGTGGCATAATTACCTCTAACCATATCTGGTGTTATAAGTTTGTTTTCGCCAAGGCCTGCCTTAATTACGGCATCCATATCATCAAAAAGCTGGGCAGTAAAAGCTTCCGGAACGGTACCATAAGGGCTTGCTCCACCTTCTTTAGGTTCAAGGGTAATAAATACCGGTACATGGCCGGGGTGTGCATCACTCCACTGTTTTAAATGTTCCAGGCATCCTTTAAAGGTAAGCTCAGATGTACGGAAGTCTATATCCGGCATATGAAAAACCTTGAAGCCGGGCTGTTTCATTTCACCCTTAGTATCATAAGGTGCCAGTTTAGCCAGGTCAAGGCCTTTAGGGTGGGCATAGCGTCCACCTTTACTATCGGCATAAATATCAATCTCAAGGTTGCGCAGGCCCATGTTTAACTGGTCGGCAATGGCAATATGATCATATTCTATATACTGTAAATGGTTGGCTGTATCTTTTACCTTAAGCACCTTAATAAGTTCCGGCTCAATGGCTTGTCGGTAACTGTTGTGCGAACCAATAACCTGTAGCCTGTTAATTTTTGTGTTGTCATTCTGTGCATGCGCATTAAAAAAAGCACCTGCCGCAAGCAGCGAAAAT
>JAZKDS010000163.1:1225-4459 GCA_040387455.1 Bacteroidota bacterium | reverse complement strand
AGCTTAAAGCTGCCCTTAACTCGGGGCCGCAGGTTTTTAAAAAGCTTAAATAATTATGGATAAAGATAACAGGCATGATATTTTTGACCGGCTGCGAAACGACGAGCCAATGCTCCCCGGTGATCCGGAAGGGTATAAACTGTTAGAAGCCTCTTATGCTACAATAAAGCTAACGGGACAGCTAAATCGGTCATCTGACCCTACTGAAATCAGGAGTCTGCTTGCAGAAATTACTGTCAAGCCTGTAGATGAGAGTGTAAATGTTTTTCCGCCCTTGCACATCAACTCCGGCAGGCATCTTTGCATTGGCAAAAATGTATTCATCAATTTTGGCTGTACCATTTTAGGCTTAGGAGGCGTAACCATTGAAGACAATGTATTGATTGCGCCAAATGTAAGCCTGCTTTCAGAAGGGCATCCGCTTGCGCCGCAGGAAAGGCACACACTGGTCTGCGGCCATATACACATTAAGAAAAATGCCTGGATCGGAGCCGGTTCTACTATTTTACCGGGGGTAGCAGTGGGTGAAAATGCTGTTGTTGCCGCAGGTGCGTTGGTTACTAAAGATGTGCCGGATAATAGTGTTGTGGCAGGTATTCCCGCTAAAGTTATTAAGTATGTAAACACAGATAATTAAAACATCAGAAATTAAAGATATGGAAAATACATCAAGAAGAAAATTCCTTCAGCAGGCGGCACTGGCCGGTACCGGGTTGGCGCTGGCTGCACCCGCAGGCTTGTTAGCAAACGAAAACAATAATCAGGATAACACATTAAAATATACAGATATGAGCAAACCCATAAAATCTAAAGGTTATGCCGGTCCAGATGAAAAAGCTGCACTTAAACCATGGGAGTTTGAACGCAGGGCGGTGGGCGATTATGATATATTGATTGACATTAAATTTTCGGGCATATGCCATTCTGATATCCATACCATAAGGGGGCATTGGGGGCCACAAAAATATCCGCAGGTATCCGGCCATGAAATTGCCGGTATTGTGGCGGCTGTGGGTAAAAATGTAACCAAATTTAAAGTAGGAGATAAAGCGGGAGTGGGCTGCATGGTTAACAGTTGTATGGAGTGTACCAGCTGTAAAAACGGAGAAGAACACCACTGCGAAACTACGGGTATGACAGGTACCTATGGTGCACCCGATGCTACATCGCCAAGCGGTATTACTCAGGGAGGCTATTCCAACAACCTTGTGGTTACAGAGCATTTTGCCATTAAAATACCGCAAAATATAGAACTTCAGTATGCTGCACCTTTGCTGTGTGCAGGTATTACAACCTATTCGCCCATGATGAAAACGGGAATTAAAAAAGGCGATAAAGTAGGTGTAGTGGGCATTGGCGGGCTTGGACACCTTGCCGTAAAAATAGCAGCGGCTAAAGGGGCAGAAGTTTATGCTTTTACAACATCTGCCGATAAGGTAAACGATATCAAATCATTTGGCGCGAAAGAGGTTATTGTTGTAGATGATAAGCAGGAGCAGTTAAAAGCCTGGTCTGACAAATTAGATTATATGATATCTACTGTACCGTATGCTTACGAAATGTCTAACTACATTTCATGTGTAAAACCTAACGGATTTTTTACGCAGGTTGGCCAGCCTGTAAATGGCGAGCTTACCATAAACAACTTCAACATGATATTTAACCGCGTAAACTTTAACGGCTCACTTATTGGAGGGATACCCGAAACACAGGAAGTAATGGATTACTGTGCGCTGAATAAAATTTACCCACAAATACAAGTCATTAAAGCCAGCGAAATTAACGATGCATGGGATAAGGTTGTAAACAAGCAGGCTCGTTACCGTTATGTAATAGATGCTTCAACATTTTAGTAGCTTAAGATATAAAGTGTTTACTACAAAATTAAAAAAAGCGGCTCGGAAATTTCCTGGCCGCTTTTTGCAAAATTATTTTTCGTTTAGTTTTTAACTACTTTCTGGGTTCTGCTGCCGTTTGCAGCACTAACTTTTACAAAATAAATACCCATTGCATAGGCACTTAAATTTACCTGTAGTGTGTTTCCTGTTGCCGGTGTTTGTTGCAGCAGTTTTCCGTACATATCATATATTTCTACAGTTTTAATGTTGTTTGATGCCTGTATGGTAAGTATGTTGCTAACCGGGTTAGGGTAAAGCTGCACATTAGCCAGTAATTCAAAATTATCTGTGCCCAGTAGTTCTTCTTCTGTTACCCAGCTTGCCGGCAGGCTGTTATCTGATGCCGTATCTGCAAGGTGCAGGTACATGCCGCTGCCATCTGCATCGGGCCATGGGGCAACATCATTATACGTTACGGCATCTATAATGTTGCCAAAGCCATCTGCCAGTACAATGGCTTGTGTGCTGTTGCTGAGGTTGCGCTGAAACTGCCCAAAAGCCGGTGCGCCATAGCGTGCTTCAAATACCTCGGGGTTGCTGGCAATACGAATGAAACCACCCGCTGCCACGGTGCTACCCGCCGGAAACTGATAGGATACACCCAACTCACGCAGGTAAACGCCGGTAAGGTTTATGGTAGTTGTGCCTGTATTTTTAATTTCAATAAATTCCTGGTCATCGCTTTCAGGAAATTCGCTGTCTTCGCCGGGATTGTAATTAATGCCTGTAATAACCAGGGAAGGCAGTACAGGGTTTTCGCATGCATTAAAGCTGCCTGAATTGCTGGTAACCCATTCTAACCTTTCGGCTACCCAGCTTTTTATATAGCTTACTTCTCCATCAAGATCGGGCACGGTGCCCCAACGCTGTTGTTCGCGTTCGGCAGCTTCACTAATCAGCTCTACAGTTTCATCTATAAAATCTGATATGCTATTATAGTTAAGCGGTTGCCCGGTTGCGGTAACCTGGTTCCACCTGCGCGAAAAGTAGCATTTATAGTCAGTATTGTCAAAAAGGTCTGTCCAGAATTTAGCGCCTTCGTTATCATTATTGCTAAACTGCCATACATTGGTTTGGCTCCTGTCTCCAAAAACATCCAGGCCAAGGCTCAGGTTAAAATCCCACACGGGGCCCGCCCTTAGCTTGCCACCCCTGTCTTTATGGAAAAACGTACTAATTTGGTAAGCATCTACATTAGATGAAAACTCATTTAAAACCATAAAGTCTACAAAAGTTGGAATGTCTATTATAGATGTATATCCTGTAGCAAGGTTAGTATTTCCTGTAGCAGCTTGTGTTTCAAACTCAGGAGCTCCTGAACGCAGGTGCTTGCAAC
>JAZKDS010000163.1:0-1215 GCA_040387455.1 Bacteroidota bacterium | reverse complement strand
TTGGCAGTTCGTGTATAAAATCTGTCCATCCGGCATAAGAGTCCATACTCCATGCTACAGGATCGTCGCCAGTAGTTTTGTCTGCTTTGGTAATATATCCGCCCGTAAGTGCCATGCCTTCTGTAGCATCTTCGTCTATGGCTTCGATATTAACACGGTTTGAGCCGTCTTTAATTTTTTCCTGAAGTATATACAGGCCCCTATAGTTGCCGTTAATAACTACTTCGCAATAGCGCGTGCGGGTGGCGTATTGGCCTATTTGGTTGGCAAGGTTGTAGCAAAGGTAATCGCGTATTAAAGACTGGTCATATGCCAGGCCATTAAGTATCCAGTCATTTTCTTTAGGCATATCCAGCAGGCTTACTTTTTGCTTTACGCCGGCATTATCATACGTAGTCCATCCGTATTGCTTTTTTTCAAGTGCTTGTGATGATGAGCCGCGCAGTTCGATTTTTATTCGCGCGTTGTAATCCAGATATTCCGCATTGTCCTGATCTGTCATGTAATTGCGGCTTCCATCTTCGTGGTAAATAATTTTCATGCTGGCCCATACTTTTGGGTCGTCCGGAATTTCGGTAGGTGCGCCCGTGTTGGGGTCAATGTCGGTGTTTATTATAAAAATGGGCAGGTTACTTTCAGTAAATGTTTGGCTGTAGCCAATACTGCTCATTAAAAGCAACATCCACAAGGCTGGGTGTAGTAGTTTTAATTTCATTATGTTATGTTTCGTGTTGCGCAAATATAACATTTTTTTAACACCATAGATACATATTAAACATGTAGTGTGATATACTGCTTTATAATGTGCAATACATTGGAGTTTTTGTAAATAAAGAAAATTTAAAAAATTGTACTATTGCAGTACAAACTACCAATTATGAAAATGTATTTTATAATGATGTCACTGAGCATTGTTTTGGGGTCATGGACGCTGGGCCTGCTTATTAATAATGGGATAAAGAATGCCTCATGGTATGAAAAGCTTTCGTACTTTAATTTTATTAAGAGCGAAAAGGCAAATAAATATCTGGGAATATATTTAATGCGGAATATTATCAGGAAATCTTTTTGGCGCCATTTTAATGCGGCCCTAAAAATAACCAAGCGCCCCAATCGCCAGCAACTACTTGCCCTTAGGAATGAAATGACCTGTGCTGAGATAGGCCATTTTATTGCTTTTATAATTATATTAATTACCGTAGTTGTGTTTTTTCT
>JAZKDS010000162.1:282-5486 GCA_040387455.1 Bacteroidota bacterium | reverse complement strand
GAATGTGGTTTTACTGCCCGACGGAAGACCGGTTTGGGGTGGTACCTATTTCAGGAAACTGCAATGGATGGAAGCGCTGGACCAGCTACAGGAATTATTTGTAGACGGACGCGACAAAATGGAAGACTATGCCGAAAAATTATTAGCGGGCGTTAAGCACATCGGGTTGGCGAATCTGAACTCCGAAAGTGAAATATTAGCCCCTTTTAACATAAAACCAATAGCCGAAAAGTGGGCAAAAAGCTTTGATTGGGATTATGGCGGCTACGCCCGTGCACCCAAGTTTATGCTGCCCAACAACTACCTGTTTTTACAGCGCTACGGCTATCAGACTAAAAAACAGGAACTTATTGATTTTACCGACCTGACCCTGACACGCATGGCTTGGGGTGGGCTTTTTGACACCGTGGGTGGCGGGTTTTCGCGCTATTCTGTTGATATGGAGTGGCATGTACCTCATTTTGAGAAGATGCTGTATGACAACGGCCAGCTGATGAGCCTCTATGCCGAGGCCTACAAGCGTACTCAAAATCCACTATATAAGGAAGTTATAGAGAAAACGCACTTTTTTATAAGCACAGAACTTACTACCGATGAAGGTGCCTTTTACAGTGCACTGGATGCAGATAGCCTTAACCACACAGGCGAACTGGAGGAAGGCGCTTTTTATGCCTGGGAAAAACAAGAGCTCAAAGACTTGCTCGGCACTGATTTTGAGCTGTTTGCAAAAATATTCAACATTAATGAGTTTGGTTTTTGGGAAAACGGCAGGTATGTTTTAATTCAGAATGAAACCCTTGCCGATATTGCAAAGGAGGCTGGCATAACTACCGAAGCCCTGCACGACAAAAAGCAGCAATGGGAGAAATTACTATATAACGAACGCGAAAAACGCCCAAAACCAAGGCTTGATGACAAGGTGCTAACCTCATGGAACGCCTTGATGCTTAAGGGGTACACTGATGCTTACAAAGCCCTTGGCAATGAAGAATATATAAATGCAGCCCGACGCAATGCAGCCTTTATAACTAATAATTTATGGCATCCTGATGGGTATTTATGGCGTACTTACAAAAATGGCACAGCTAAAATTGAAGGCTTTTTAGAAGACTACTCCCTTACAGCAGAGGCATTTATAATATTATATGAAGCTACGCTTGAAGAAAAATGGCTGATGCAGGCCAAGCAGCTTGTAGATTATTGCCTGGAGCATTTTTATGATCCTGAGAAACAGTTCTTTTTATATGCATCGGCAGATGGTGAGCAGCTTGTTGCCCCGCACTATGAAACCGAAGACAATGTTATACCGGCATCTAACTCGGTCATTGCAAATGTATTATACAAGCTAGGTATTTTGTTTGATAACGGCTATTATGAAAAGGTAGCCCTGCAAATGCTACACCAGATAATCCCGAATCTTGACTATGCATCGGCATACAGCAACTGGCTTAACCTGTGGCTTGATTTATCTTCAGACAATAAAGAGCTGGCTGTGTGCGGAGAAACCGCTGCTGAGGCCGTTAAAGAAGTAAACAAACAGTACTTACCGCATATTATTGTGGCGGGCAGCGCTGCAGAATCTGTAATACCTTTTTTACAAAATCGTTTTGTTAAAGATCATTTAATGTTTTATGTTTGCCAAAACAAGGCCTGCAACCTTCCCTCGGAAGATTTAGAGGCTGTAATAAATGAATTAAGTATACAATAGATGAAAGAAGAAATTGTTGTAGAAGAAACCCGGATAGACGAGTACCTGCACATGTTTACAGATGCAGCCTTAGGCTATGTACCTAACATCCTGAAGGCCATATTCATTTTTATAGCAGGGCTTATTATTATAAAAATTTTCAGGCGGGTTATTACGGGTTTCATGACCAAAAAACCGGAGCATGACCCTACGCTGCTTAAGTTTGTGCTTGATGTAGTTACCTGGATATTAAGGGCTTTTATATTTGTATCTATTATAGGCGCTTTAGGCGTAGATACCGCCACCTTTGCCGCAGCTATTGCGGCTGCCGGTTTAGCCATTGGCCTTTCGCTGCAGGGCTCATTATCAAACTTTGCAGGTGGGTTGCTCATTATACTCTTTAAACCCTTTCGCATAGGCGATTATATTGAGGCCCAAGGTCAGGCAGGCACGGTTAGCAGTATACAAATTTTTAGTACAAGGCTTATAACCTCTACCAATCAGGTGGTATACATGCCCAATGGGGCGTTATCTAACAACACTATAAAAAACTTTTCTCAGGAACCTTTGCGCCGTGCAGATATTATCCTGAGCGTAGGCTACAGTACTGATTTAAAACATGTAAAAGATATTATTTATAGTGTATTAACATCTGACCAAAAAGTACTTACTGAGCCAAAACCCGCCATTGAAATAAAAGCGCTTGCAGAAAACGCTATAGACTTAAATGTAATGATTTGGGCAGAAAGAGGCACTTATGGGGCTATGGTATCTAACTTTTACGAAAACATTAAAGTTGCTTTTGAACAGGCTCATATTGAAATACCTTTTCCGCAGCGCGATATCATGATTAAAAATAATAAAGAAAAAACTGGCAACTAACACAATAAACACCTAAAACCCTACGTTTAAAGTGGCATGTTTTTTGTTAAAAACATATACTATCTGCAGTTCAATTTTAATGACTGCAAATTATTGGTATCTTTGGCAAATTAACTTATTACTATTATTACCCAAAAATTAAAAAAGATGAAACGATTAAATTTACTTTACTCAGCAATTTTCGCATTTGCATCAGTATCTGCATTTGCGCAAATCAATCAAACACCTGTACACAGTGGTGGACAGATTTATGTATCTAAAGAAAAAGAACTTGCAGCTACAGGCTCTATGTATGTTAATGAAGCATACCAGCCTGCCAAGCTTTCAACTAATGATAATATAATGCTGCTTAGGTATAATGCATACCAGGATTACTTTGAAATGAGCAACCCTCAGGAGCAGGCTATTAAGCAATTACCAAAGGATAAAGGTGTTACTATAACTTTTAACTCAAGCGGAGAAGCTTATACAATTGCTAATTATAAAACTGAAGACGGAAATTCTCAGTTAGGATACCTGAATGTAATTGCAGATGGTGCTAAAGTAAAAATTTACAAAAGAGAGCGTGTATACCTGCAAGCAGGAAAATCATCAGCTAACAGCTACCAGTCAGCTAAAGCGGCATCATATAAAAAGGCTGACGATGAATTTTATGTAAAAGTAGGTAATGCTGTAGAAGCGTCGTTTTTTGATGGCAAGAAAGATTTTGCCAAACTTGTACCCGGAAAAGAAAAAGAGGTTTTAGAATATATCAAGAAAAACAATATTGATACAGAAAAAGCTGCCGACCTACAAAAGCTTGCAACATTTGTTGAAACAATAATCTAATTATTTGCCGGCAATAAAATCCTTCAAATAAAAAGGCTCAAAATAAGCGACATCTACGGTGTCGCTTTTTTTGTACTTATTAAATGACAACACACTCATTTGAGCAGCAGAAGGATATAACTCTTCATGGTATATAAATTTACCCGATGGTAAAACTTCTTTGCATTTAGCCGCTCCGTCTCCCAGTAAATGTATAGTACCTGCAATATCGGCAAATGATTCTTCTGTAATTATTTCGGCTTTTGTTTCGCGTGTTTTATTATGCGCAACATCAAAAACGGCAGTGTAAGCCTCCATGCGGCGGGCATCAATCATGGGTATAATTACACCTTCTTCAACGGTGATTTTATGCGCCAAAATTTCAAGGGTATCTACAGCAATTAAAGGCACTCCTAAAGCATAACACAGCCCTTTAGCCGCCGAAACACCTATGCGCAACCCTGTATAAGACCCTGGCCCCATACTTACGGCTACGGCTTTAATATCATTATATATTTTACCGGTCTCTTTAAGTACTTCTTCTATAAAAACGTGCAATTTTTCGGCATGGGCATAGCCTTCTCCCGCATATTCTCTAATTGCCAGTGTAGCCCCATCTTTTGCAATACAAACCGAACAATTTTTAGTTGCCGTTTCTATATTTAATATCAACCCCATACTATTTACCTGCTACGGCAGCTTTATCCTTTACTTTATCTCCGGCATTAAGATCTTTACTCACCAGGCCATACGGGCCTATAATAACCTTCTCGCCTTTTTTAAGGCCCACGGTAATTTCAATATTAGTATCGTCCTGAATACCAGTAGTCACGGGTTTTAAAACCGCTTTGCCGTTTTCTGTTACAAACACACACTCATATTTTTTTTGTGCAACACCTGTTTTTTCTTCTTTTTCTTTTTGCTCAAGGTCTTTAACAATATCCTTACCCACAGCAGTAGTATCTGCCTTTACAACTACGGCACTTATAGGCACCGCAATTACATTTTCTTTCCTTGTGGTAATAATGTCTACGGTAGCCGTCATGCCAGGCCTGAAAGGCGTATAATTAGCCGGCTTGCCAACAATCATATCTTCATAAGATTCTTTAAGGATGCGCACCTTAACTTTAAAGTTTGTAACCTGGTCTGCCGTTTGGCCGTCGCTGGCAGAATTTGAAATACTGGTTACCTCGCCTTTAAATTTCTTTTTAAGGTAGGCATCAACTTCAATCTCGGCTGCATCGCCAATTTTTACTTTTACAATATCATTTTCATTTACGTCAACCTCTACCTCCATATTGTTAAGGTTAGCCACCCTAAGTATTTCGGTACCCGTCATTTGCTGTGTACCCACTACCCTTTCGCCAAGCTCTGTATCCAGCTTGCTTATGGTACCGTCTACAGGAGAATAAATTGTGGTACGGTTCAGGTTATCCTGTGCCTCGGTTACCGATGCGCCTGCACTTTGCACCTGAAAATATGCTGATTGCTTTGCAGCTACAGCCACATCACGAGCCGATGTTATTTTATCCCATTCTGATTTTGAGATAACGCCTTTTTCAAATAATGTTTTATTGCGCTCAAAATTTGCCTTAGCCTCTTTAAGCTGTGCCTCTGCCTGGCTTAGCCCGGCTTTAGAGGTAGATAATGCCGCTGCATTTCTGCTCACGCCACTTTCATACAGGTCGGGGTTAATGCGCACTAAAAGGTCGCCTTTTTTTATAATCTGGCCTTCTTTTACCGGCAGCCCGATAATTTCTCCCGAAACTTCAGATGATATTTTAACCTCTATTTCAAAAACCGTAGTGCTTTAATGAAAACTACAACG
>JAZKDS010000162.1:0-272 GCA_040387455.1 Bacteroidota bacterium | reverse complement strand
GCACCTTACCGGTGGCCGTAACGGTTTCTACAATAGTAGTTTCTTTTACAATGGCCACTTCAACCTCCTTACCTTCATCGTTGTTACCAATAGTGCCGTTACTTTTAAGCACAAGCACTAATACAACTATCAGGATGATTGCTCCCAGTAAATAATAAATAGTTTTTTTAGACATCGTTATTGTTTTTGAAATATTGGTAAGCCAAAGTAAAATTCAAGAATTTTTACCCTGAAGATAAATTCATATTTAGAACGCACAACTTCGCTTTGTG
>JAZKDS010000161.1:5780-10574 GCA_040387455.1 Bacteroidota bacterium | reverse complement strand
ACCTTTCAAGCGTTATTTTAGAGCGCTCAACATTATTACGTGTAGCAAAGCCGTTAAGTACAGGTATACTAAGCTGCAGGCCAAAAGAATGGCCTTTATTATCCCAAAACTGCGTCCAGAAAGGGGGTGGGCTTTGGGTTATTAATTCTCCCGAGTCATTAAACGTAGTATAGTCGTTATAGGTAGCACGGGTATTTAAACTATAAAACCCTATTAGCGAAGGCTGATAGGCCGACCGTGCAATTTTCACATCCTGCTCTGCCACATCCAGGTTAGCCTGTGCCAGCTTTATCTCAGTACGCAGTGTTTTAGCTTTTTCATATATGGCTTCAGGTGTTTGCAAAAACACTTCGCTGTCTTCCATATTATATTCTTCATCGGCAATATCAAAGGTTGCAAAATCATCAAGCTGCAATAACTGCGCAAGACTTAGTTTAGAAATTAGCAGTGTATTTTCAGCCTGCACCACGCGTTGCCTGTCGGTAGAAACAGTAGCTTCAATATCCATAAGGTCGCCACGAGGTATCTGCCCGCCCTCAAGTAGCTGCTTGGCACGTGCTGCCTGCTCAGTATCTATCTGCAATTGCTGCTGCTGTACCTTAAGGTTTTCTTTATTAAACAATATATCAAGAAAAGCATTGGCAACATTGAGGCCAATATCGTCTTTCATTTTCTGAAGCTGGTACTGCCCGGCAATTATGGCCATCTTAGCCCTGCGCAGCTGCATTTGGTTTTGCAATCCCTTGTAAATATCTACCTGCGTGCTAAGGCCAGCTGTGGTAAACTGGGTGGTTTGCTGCTGTAATATACCCGAAAGGTTTTGCGTAAGGCCTATATTCCAGGAGTGGCCGGCGCTAAGGCTTGCTGACGGAAGAAAGTTTCCTACTGCATCGCTTTTAGTAACCTCGGTAGTTTTAAGATCCAGTTCGCTTTGGCGTACCGAAATATTGTTTTTAAGAGCATACTCTACACACTCACGCAATGTCCACTTTTTAACCTGGGCATTGGCAGAAAATGCGATAACCAAAAAAAACAATATGCTTATTTTATTTTTCATAGGCATTCCATAAAATGGACGTAACAAATTTATCAAATTATCTCAATCGTTTATAATAAACGGTTTAATTTCTTATTAGTACATCAAGTGTTAAAATTGTTACAAATTAATTTTACTTTTGCAGCGTTATTTTTACAAAACCCGCACATGAAAAAGTTAATATTATCGCTACTCATAGCAAGCTCACTACTAACCGGTTGTGGCACAGCAAAACGCATTGAAGCCCTTAAGCCCCTACCCGGAAATACTACCGATGTTGTATATCAGTCTACCACATCATTCATCAACCTGCCCGTAACTATTGCTGTTGCCGACATAGAAACACAGGTAAACAAACTTTTTAATGGTGTTGTTTATGAAGATAAAGTGCTGGAAGACGACAATGTTGCCATGAAAGTAATAAAAACAGCACCTTTTAAATTTAGTGAACAAAAAGGCAAACTGCAATCTGTAGTACCCATAAAAGTTACGGCAAAAGTACGATATGGCACCAGCGCATTGGGTATGGACATGTATGACACCCGCGAGTTTAACCTGAATGCTACCATAACCTTTGTAAGCAAAGTGGGCCTTAGCAACTGGAAAATGACATCTGAAACCACTATACAGTCTTTAGAATGGAATGAAAGCCCTACAATATCTATTGCGGGACAAAATGTAGCTATTACTTACCTTATTAACCCTGCCATAAAAATATTTAAATCGCGTATTGAAAAAGAGCTCGACAAGGCCATAAGCCAGGTGGTAGATTTTAAACCACAGGTATTAGATGCGCTTACTAAAATAAGCGAGCCTTACCTTACCAGCGAGCAATACCAAACATGGTTTAAGCTTACACCAACCGAACTGTATGTAACTGACGCCATACTTTCTAAAAAGCAAATAACCATGCAAATGGGCCTTAAATGCAACATGGAGACTATGGTGGGGCAAAAGCCCAAATCAAATTTTAAGAAAGAAAGCGTTGTGCTTAAAGCCGTAAAAACCATGCCAGACAAGGTTACGGTATCGGTTGCTGCCGTGAGTACTTTTCAAAATGCATCGGCCATGATAACCAAAAACTTTCAGGGGCAGGAATTTGTATCGGGCAAAAGAAAAGTTGTGGTACAAAAAGTAGACCTGTGGAGCAAAGACAACAAGATGATTGTAGCCCTAGAGCTTACCGGAAGCCTGAACGGCACTATTTACCTTACCGGCATACCTAACTACAATGCCCTTACACAGGAAATATACTTTGAGCAGATGGAGTATATACTAGATACCAAAAGCACTCTTATGCGCACGGCCAACTGGTTTGCCGAAGGTATAATACTTAAAAAAATACAAGAAAACTGCCGCTACTCTATTAAGGGCAACCTTGAAGATGGTAAAAAAAGCCTGCAGGGCTACCTGAGCAATTACTCGCCAATGCCCGGCATTTTTGTAAACGGCAAGCTCGACGATTTTACTTTTGATAAAGTACAGCTAACCGACAACGCCATTATTGCCTTTATAAACGGTTCAGGCAGCATAGACCTGAAAGTAGACGGCATGAAATAAACCAAAACCTACCCAACAAAAAACTCCGGCTTTGGCCGGAGTTTTTTTATATCTGTAAAATCCATTTTAATTATGAACTTCCTGTTTAGGCTGTTTCTGCTTTTTATTATAAAGCCTGTATACTGCAATACCCACAAGCGCAACCAGTAAATACGGAAATATCATAAGGTATACAATACCATCGTTTACCGCTTCTGCCTGGCTGGTATCTCCGCCAGTTTCAAGGGCTGCGCGGCACATAGCGCACTGTGCCTGCATTTTTAATGAGCCTAAAAAAAACAAGCTCAATACTGCTATTTTATAAAAAATCTTCATGATTAATGATTGTAGTATGGTGCTATCATTACATATACAATTACACCGGTAATTGCCACATACATCCACATAGGGTATGTAATACGCGATATTTTTTTATGCCTTTCAAAATTACCTGCCAATCCCCTAACATAAGTTATAAGCACAAAAGGAATAATAATTATCGAAAGCGCAATATGGGTAAGCAATATAAAATAGTACAGGTAGCGTATGCTGCCAATACTCAATTTTTCTGCATCATCTAAACTATTGTTGTGGTCAATATCACCAAAAACAGTACTATCTGATGTCATGTGGTAGGCCACGTACATTACTAAAAAACTTATAGAGCAGGCTATAGCCACTTTAACCAGACGCTCGTGCAGCACTCTGTTTCCATTTTTAATAGCAGATACCGCTGCAAACAAAAGAATGGCTGTAAGGCCGTTTGTAGTGGCGTAGATAGGTGGCAAAAATGATAACGGCTGCACATCAAAGCCCAGGTCTTTTAAATTACCGCCAAAAAGCGCCGCTACTGCCACCGGTATAATAATAGAAACCACAGTTATCCACTTATTATATTTTTTTTCTTCTGCAATATTCACAGTATTTTCCATTACTCTTCAAGTAGTTTTTTAATGTCTTTTTTAATAGCGTCTACACCCGGCTTGTATTTACCGTGCGCATCTTCTTCCATACCTTCGGCATCCGAGTAGTTAAGGCCTGAATAATACATAATAGGGTTACCGGTTTCATCCAGCCTGCACCTTATTTGCCCGTCTTTATCAACCAGGGCATACAAGCCACTATGCTCAAAACCTCCGGGTGCTTTATCACTCTGTCCTGCAAAAATCTTAAAGCCGGTATTAGCAAGATTATGAATATAAGCCTGATCTCCGGTTAAAAAGTTCCAATTGTCAGATATAATACCCAGTTCTTTTTTATGCTCTTTAAGCACCTGTGGTGTATCAAACTCCGGGTTAATGGTAATAGATGCCACGCCAAAATCTTTATCAGCAGCAAATTCTTTTTGTACCGTTACCAGATTTTGATTCATTATAGGGCAAATGGAAGGGCATGTAGAAAAAAAGAATTCCAGCACATATACCTTGCCTTTATAAAAATCCTGGGTTATGGTAGCCCCATCCTGATTGGTTAGTTTAAAATTAGGTACTTTGCCTACTACAAAAAGACCGGAATCTTTACCTTTCTGGCTTCCGCTGTTAAGCCGGTCCTGTACTACAAGTTTATCATTCTCACATCGGTCTGCCAGCTGGGCTACGGTATAAATACCAAATACAAGTATTATAAAAGATATACCTATGTATGATTTATTCTTCATTATATTTCGCGTTTTACGCCCTTAGGTGCATTCCTGCGCAGGGCAAGGCGATATTCCCTAAGCAGTATTTTTACGTCATCGGTCATTTCATTACTAAGTTCAGAAACCTCAAACGAGTTATAACTGTCTTTGTATTGGGCAGTACCATCGTTCACTTTACCTTTCCTGCCTCTAAGCGCCAGCTGTTTGTCTATTATAAACAAATTAGCACTACCGGCATCTACATTAAGCAGTTCCAAAACCTTTAAAGATTTATAAAATTCAGTAATGGCGGCTTGAGAAGTAAACAAAAACCTCCAGTTGCTTATATCAGCCATCGATTTTAGCTTGGCAGCTACCTCCAGCACATCATTTTCTTTACCTTGAGGCACCAGCATTACTACCTGAAAATCGTCAAAGTCTTTATACTTGGCATTCAGCTTTTGGTTGATGTTGAAAATATTTTCGCGTCGGCTCATTACATCATTACCTAAAAAGCCCACAATAGTTATTTTATCTTTTAACTGTAATGGTTTTTTATCAATAACATTACCCTTAGGCAGCTCTGCCACCTGTTTAGTAA
>JAZKDS010000161.1:0-5770 GCA_040387455.1 Bacteroidota bacterium | reverse complement strand
ATAACCGGTAAATAAAGGGAGTTGTGCTTTACCATAGAAAAATAGGTATACAGTAAAAGCGGTAGGGCAAGCAGGCATAAGAGCACTATTTTTCGTTTCATAAGAGCAGTGGAAAAATTATGGTGCAAAATTAAAAAAGGCGGTTGAAAAAACCGCCTTTTTTATGATTAATGTTTATTAGAATATCCAACGGTAAGAACCATGGTTATCATGAAACACTTCGAATATATAATTACCTTCTATTAGTAAGATGAACACTAAATAGATTATCAGGAATACCAGTGGTGCTACAATAGACCACCTTAAGCTGGCTTTTTCGCCTTCAAGGTGCATAAATGCCCACATGATATAATATGCTTTAACGATAGTAAGGATAATAAACAACCAGTTAAGGAGGCTTAGCCTAAATAAGTCTGTTTTAAAAAGTGCATCCGGTTTAAGGATACCAAAAAAGACTTCAACTATTGTTATTAATGAAAGGATTCCAAAAACAAGCCAGATCCTTTTTGTATTTGATACGTGAGCGCCGTCGTGTGAATGTGCCATTTTTCTTTACAATTAAAAATTAAACAAGGTAGAAGAAGGTAAATACAAATACCCAAACTAAGTCTACAAAGTGCCAGTATAAACCAACCTTTTCAACCATCTCATAGCTCTTCCTTTTTTCATAAGTACCTACAAGTACATTAAGGAAAATAATGATGTTAATCATTACACCAGAGAATACGTGAAAACCGTGGAAACCTGTAATAAAGAAGAAGAAGTCTGCAAAAAGCTTGTGGCCATATTCATTGTGCTGAAGGTTTGCGCCTTCTACAACAAGAGCAGCAGCTTTAATAGCCTCTTCAGATTTAGCTCTATCAAGAACAACCTTGTGTTTATCTTCTATATGCTCAGTCCTTATAACAATATTAGAATGCGCTTTAAAGCCTGCAACTACTTCGGCAACTGTATAAGTAGGTAGTGTTGCTGCATCCTGAAACCAGATACCATTGCTTTTTCTTTTCTGAACTGCCTCAGTTGGCAAATGCTCAGTAAAGTCTGCAAGAGCTACCCTTTTTCCGGTGTTTGCATCTACAAACTGCAGTATTGCACCACCTTTGGTTTCTATAGCACCAAACTCACCTTTTATAAAGTTTTTCCACTCCCAGGCCTGAGACCCAAGGAATATAAAACCACCTATAATGGTAAGCACCATATAAACGGCTACTTTATTTTTTTTCATTTGATGGCCTGCATCTACTGCAAGTACCATGGTAACAGATGAGAAGATTAGGATAAACGTCATCAATGCCACATAATACATGGGTGCATCTACACCATGCATAAACGGAAAGTGAGTAAACACTTCATCGGCAATAGGCCATGTGCCTAAAAATTTGAACCTTGAAAATCCATAAGCCGCAAGAAATCCTGAGAAAGTAAGCGCATCTGAAACGATGAAAAACCACATCATCATTTTGCCGTAGCTTGCTCCCATAGGCTCGTTTCCGCCGTCCCATGTTTTGCCTGATGTAGTGGCTGTTGAAGTAACTGTCGCTGCCATATAACGATATTAAGTTAAAAAGTTTTCAAATGTACATTTTTTTCTATTAATAGAAATAGAAAAACAAAAACAAATATACCCACAAAACATCCAGAAAGTGCCAAAACATTGCACCCAACTCTATACCAAGGGTTTGTGAAGGGGTGTATTTTTGTTTAAAATGATTATAAATTACCACTAAAAGAACAATGAGCCCTGCAAAAAGGTGTGCAAGGTGCGCCACCACAATTACATACAGGAAAGATGTAGTAACAGAACTGTTTACACCCGTAAAATAATGCCCTGAATTTATTATTTGATCAAAGCCATAAAACTGCAGGCTTACAAAGGCAACACCAAGACCAAGCGTGGTTAAAAGCAGCGCTGTTGCACCATTCCTGTTATTGTTTTGTATTGCTTTTTTAGCCAGTATAAATGTAATGCTGCTTAGCACAATTACAATAGTGCTTATTATAAAAGCATCGGGTAATTTAAAATCTTTAAGCCAGTCGCGCCTTTTGCTACTTACAACATATGCGCTGGTAAGGCCGGCAAACATCATGAACATGCTTACCATGGCAAACCACATAAGCATTTTTTTAGACCTCGAATTCCTTTCGTTATGCTCTTCAGCAGTCATCCTAACCTCTTGTGCCATTATCATTATCGTAAAAATTTATCTATAACATATATAACCTGAAGTAACGATATATAAGATACACTTACCAGCATAAGCTTTTTAGCCGTTACAGCATCCATTTTTTTATACAGCTTTACTCCCGCCGCAAGCATCCAAATACCTAACAGCAAAACAACTCCTGCTGCCGGAAGACTAAGCTTAAACTGCCCTGTATAACCTGCCGCCGGAAGCAATGACGCCAATACCAGCCAGACCGTATATAAAATAATTTGTATTGCGGTTTTTTTATCTTTTTTACCGGTAGGCAGCATAAAGAAACCACCCTTTTTATAATCATCAAACAAAAACCAGCCAATAGCCCAAAAATGGGGAAATTGCCAAAAGAATTGTATAAGGAATAATGTGCCTGCCTCAATATCAAAACGGCCTGTAGCCGCAACCCACCCCAACATAAAAGGAATAGCTCCGGGAAAAGCCCCTACAAATACAGATAGTGGTGTTTTAGTTTTTAACGGCGTATAAATGCTAACATATAGAAATATGGAAATAGCACCAAACATAGCCGTTTTAGGGTTAATGCTATACAAAATGGCAAGCCCTGCAACTGTAAGTACAGCCCCAAGCACAAACGCAGCCTTAACTGACATTTTACCTGCAGGTATAGGACGGTTTTTTGTCCTGTCCATAAGGGCATCAAGATCTTTCTCTATGATTTGGTTAAAAACGTTAGAAGCCCCCACCATACAATAACCACCAATGGTAAGCAATGCAAGTGTAAGCCATTGAAAAGGGTGTTCTTCTGAAAAGCCAAGCAAATAGCCGGCAATAGAAGAAAAAACAACACTTATTGCAAGCCTGGCCTTAGTGATAGCCACGAAATCTGCAAAAAGCGAACGGAAAGAAATCTCGTTTTGTAAAGCGTTCAAAGTAATTTTCATTGGATTTAAAAAACTGGGGCAAAGATAGGCCAAAAAAAGCTTCTTTTCAAAGCGTTAGGCACCAAAAGCGCCTTTCAAATAAATATTCCAAAAAAAATTATCCTTTATACGCAACCTTTTTACATTTAATACGTCTATAGTATATAAACGACATTGAAAAAGTTGTTTTAAAAAAATTGTTGCTACGAAAAAGAAATTCCTTTACAAATTGCTATGAAAAAGGATGCCTCTTCCGCAAGGGAGAGGTTTTTTTGTTTAATAGCTGCCTGAACCATCCTGGCCATGCACAATTTCTTTAGCCGATGATGTACCTATGCGCATAACCCCCATATTTATCATGGCAACAGCTTCTGCATAATTTTTAACCCCTCCGGAAGCTTTAACCGAAAGCGGCCCGGCATTATCTAACATTATTTTTATACCGCTAACGGTAGCCCCATTAGGCAAAGTACCTTGTGTTTTATAAAACCCTGTAGATGATTTTACAAACACCCTGCTGTATTCTTTTTCTTCAAAATTTGAAACAACCACATCTTTTACAAGCGAAGTTAGCACGGCTACCTGGGCATCATTTAAAGCAGCAATTTCAATAATCCACTTAACGGTTTTATTGCTTTGCAACCCTATTGCTGTACATTGCAGCACCTCCTGCTCTATGGCATGTATATCTCCGGCAATAAATGCCGTGTAGTTTATTACAAAATCAAGATCATCTGCGCCATCAAATATTGCCTGCTCTGCTTCGGCTATTTTTTCTGGAATGACCGCAGTTCCTTCAGGAAAACTTACTACTGTACCCACAAGCAAATCACTACGGGCCTCATCTATAAGATAACGCGCCATAGCCACCATATCAGGACGCACCATTACCAGTTTATACTTTTCATGAATAGCCTCTTGTACAAGGCCGCGTACAACGTTACGGTTTTGAGCATCGGTAAGCTGTGCCTGCTCGGGTGTTTTTAAGTAGGTTGCATCTAAGTATTGCCTGATATCCATATCCTAAAAATAAAAAATCCCGGCGAACCGGGATTATATTAAACAGTTTTTTTCTTTTTAAATTTTTCAGCCAGCCAAATCACTACAATAGCTCCAAGGCTTCCTGAAGTATTTGCAAATACATCATGTATATCGGCACTCCTGTCTATAGTAAAAAACTCCTGACACACCTCGATAAACACACCAAAAGCAAAAGCAAGAAGAAACACTACAAACCTAAGCTTTAGAGTATTACTTTTACTGTTTAATCTAAAGAAAAAATACCATAACAGTGTAAAAATAAAATAAAATGCGAAGTGCACATATTTATCTTTTTTAGCAACATCTCCCACATCCTTAAAAGCACTCATGCTTATAAGGCAACAAATCACTATTGCAATTGTCCAGAATAACGCTGCAAAAAAGTATTTATTACGCACCTATAAGTTCTTTATATTGTTCGCTGCTTAAAAGCTCGCTTTCTTCTTCAGTATTGGCAATTTTAATTTTCACCATCCATCCTTGTCCATAAGGATCAGAATTTACAAGCTCAGGGTTAGTTTCAAGCGCTTCATTAAAAGCTACAACCTCGCCACTAATTGGTAAAAACAGGTCAGAAACTGTTTTAACAGCCTCAACCGTACCAAAAACTTCATCTTTATCAAGGGTCTGGTCAAGGGTTTCAACCTCTACATAAACAATATCGCCAAGTTCTTTCTGGGCAAAATCTGTAATACCTACAGTGGCTGTATCGCCATCTATTTTAACCCACTCGTGGTCTTTAGTGTACTTTAAATCCGAAGGAATATTCATGTTTGTTGTTGTTTTTTGGCAAATGTATGTTTTATCCTAATATCACAAAATACTTTTTACAATTAATTACCAAAATTGTACCTCAGGGTAAAGCCTGAACGTATGTTGGTAATAGGGTATGATGTTGAAATAACCGCTTTACTAAACGAATGGTCATAGTAAAATATAGCCGTAAGGTTTTTACTAAAGGAATAATCTGCCGTAAGCTTAAGCGACCATATGTCCTGCCCACCACCTAACTGGTTGTTATCATAATCAAGATAACGCACAATAGTCTGGTTTTTCCTCAGCGTAAAATCGGCCTTAAGGTTAACATCACTCTTAATTGTATTTGTAGGGTTATCTGCTAATGTTGAGTGTATAATAACATCTTTAATCCTGTAACCAAGCCCCAACACATAATCATTACCCCTTACTTCTGTAAGCAGGTTGTTATCAAAACTCATGTTTAGCGTACGGTCTTTTCTCATCTCTGCGGTAATCTTCATAGAGTTTTTCATTTCCATATCTACACGTATAAGCGGATTAAACTGCTCTGTAAGGTTAATGTTAGAAATGATAAACTTATTGTAAAAGTTACCCACACCATTATTATCCTGCCCGCCCGGCGTTTGAGAGTACTCAAGGTTAGAACGGTACGAGTTAATATTATAAGATGCCCTGTAACCACTTTGAAGCGAAAAACGTTTAAACCTGTCTTTAAAGAATTTGTAGCGCATAAGCCCCGTATACTTAACCACCCAGTTAGGAAGCGGCGTATTACGGAAAACTCCCGTAGATGATGAACCCGCATCCTGACCACTATAAGCGGCAAGGAATGACGGAAGCAATACCGCCTGATTATTTCGGCCAAAGCCTACCGGATAGCCGGCATTA